>JAFUBJ010000344.1 GCA_017460265.1 Atopobiaceae bacterium
GCTCCCGCAGGTGCTGTGCCTGCCGCCCAGCCTGCGCAGACGCGGGAGCGTGGCGCAGGAAGACCTTCCGTCCACCGCTATTGGCACGGTCACGCACTGTGCCACCTCGTCGGAGGCGTATTGCCTGGTAGACTCGGGCTTTGGCTACGCGCTGATACCCTCCATCTACACCATGCCCGACCCCTTCCACAAGGTCTTGCCTTGGCAGGGCCATTCCAAGGCAACCTACGGCTTCTATCATCGTGAGGGTGCCCGCGAAGGCATCGTTCCGCTCTTTGCGCAGCTCGCAGAAGAGGTGTACGCGCAGCCAGATTATGTCCGCCCACTGCCTGAGACCTGGACTCCCTGACGGCTCCCGTGGCGCTTCGCTATGCGGAGAGCTCCCGCGCGATGTGCGTCATGATTTCGTCTGCCACGTTAACGTTGCAGCATTCCTGCATCTCGGGTATGGAATGCGCATTGCTGTTGACCTCGCAGAGCACGGGGCCATTCAGGCCAAAGAGCAGGTCGACGCCCGCAAAGTCAAGACCCAGGGCGTCGCAGGCTTCAACCGCCATGCGCTCCTCTTCCACCGTGAGGGAGTGAGGCCGATAGCTGGCACCGTTGTCGATGTTGGCACGAAAATCCCCCGTCTCGGAGAAACGTTCGATGGCGCCGACAACACGTCCGCCAACCACCTGCACGCGCGCATCGCGGCCGAAGCTTTCCGCAATAAACTGCTGGCAGATGAGCTGATTCCCCGCGAACATGTCAAGAAGGGCCACGAGCTCATCCACGTCATGCGCCAGAAAGACCTCGCTCCCAAAGGACCCTCGTGTGCCCTTGACCACCACGGGTAAACCAAGGGCTGCTGCCGTGGCCTTGGCAAAGCCTGTGCTGCCCCATGTGGTTGACGTGTCCGAGCGTGGGACCATCACGGTGCGAGGCTGCGTGATGCCTGTGCGCTCCAACGCGCATACCGTCGCCGCCTTGTCATCCGAGGCCTCGATGGCCTCCGCGCTGTTGAACAGCTTTAGGCCCCGGGCTTCCAAGTGACGGGCAAGCTGGATGTCCTTGCACCAAAAGAGGACGAAGTCCGGACTGTTGGGCAGTGGTCCATCTTGTCCCAGCAGTGGTGCAAGCTCTACGTTGGTCTTGCGTACTAGCTCGATGCCTTGCCTTGTTGCCGCCCGTTCAAAACGCAGGAGGAGGTCAAGGTACTCTTCATCGGTCACGAAGTGGCTTGCGACCAGCCATCCCCTCATGAGGCCTCCTCAAAGTAAGTCGTGCGCACCCAGTCGGCAAAGTCGCCAATGAGGTCAAGGTTGGCAAACTCGTAGGGGATATGACATCCCAGATTGGCGTTGACCTCACAGAAGACGGGGCTTCCATGGTCCAGACAGAAGTCAACAGACCCAAAGGGCATGGCATCGGGCAGGGCGTCCACCACGCGCTGAGTCCATGCTGCCAGCTCGTCGGTAAGCTCTGCCTGGCGCGCCGTGCCGCCCGTCGAATAGTTGGATCGGAAGTCTCCTTCTCGTCCGATACGCTCCATGGCATAGCGAGGCTGGCCACCAATCACGTACACACGGATGTCGTGACCCTTGTCCACCACGGGCTGCATCACACCGGAACGTAGGTGCAACCCGTCAAAGGCGTCGAGGTAGTCGTGCCACTCCGTTGCCATCTGCACACCGGATCCGCCGCGTCCCGAGGCGGGCTTCATCACACAGGGGCGTGGGGTGCTTGCCCAGCGTTTCCCCGCCAGCAACTGTGTGGCGAACTCTGTGTCAAAGCAACTGACGAGCTCTGATTCGATCATCGGCACGCCAGCTCCCGCCACCAGCTGGGCCGTACGGACCTTGTCGTAGCAGATGTCCACAAGGGCTGCGGAGGGAAGGCAGATCGTTCCCATGCGCTCAAGATGGAAGGCTGGTTCGCGCTCGTACACGCGAGGCAGACACAGGCGCGGGGCAATGAGCTCATGACCATCGAGGTCATATAGCGCCAGGCCTTCGCTTCGCGCAACAAAGCGCAGTTCAGACGTAAGGCGGGGAAGGAGCGTCACGCCATGGGCGGCAAAGGTCTCGACCCAGCGCCCGACCTCGAGCGCGCGCTCCATCGTGCGGTTTGCCGTAAGAATCCAGACCTCGCCAGTCATGGGGGTCCTTTCTGTCAGTTGTCCATGGTGTTCTTATCATGCGCCATGGCAAGTATCCCAGATGCTGAGCTGGCCTTGTTTCAAACGAGGCATTGATGCGTTTTCGCTATCAGCGATGCCGCTATTGCACCAAGCGACGTACGTGTCGTATGGCAGAGTTGAGGCACTTGGACAAGGGAGGCAAGTTATGGCAAAAACGGTACAGGATCTGCTGGACATGATGGAGGAGCTGGACACCTACTCGTTTGCGACGGTTGACGCGTTGGGGTTTCCGCATGTACGTGTCATCAGTGCCCTGCACTTTGAACCAGATGCCATCTATTTCTATACCGCACGCGGGAAGAACTTTGCCCGCGAGCTTGACGAGAGCGGCGGGCGGCTTGAGATCCTTGCCTATAGCGAGCAACGAAACGACACCATCCGTCTTTCCTGTAAGGCCGAGCGTGTACCCGAGGATCAGCAACGTCACTGGATTGACGTGCAGTTTTCCGAGCAGAGCTATCTGTACAACGTCTATCCAGGCGAGACCAATGAGATTGGCGTCATGTATGTGGTTCGCGATGGGGAGTTTGAGTGGTTCAACCTTGCGAGTAAGCCCATCACGAGGGAATGCATTCCCTTTGGTGCGGGCATCGTGCACGAAAAGGGCTTCCGTGTTGACGCAAGCCTCTGTGTCTGCTGTGGTACCTGCGAGGACGTCTGCCCCCAACACGTAGTCCACATGGGTTCGGCGGGAACCTTCGTCATTGACGAAGGCCATTGCCTGCATTGTGGCAACTGCTTCGAGCATTGTCCGGCGGGCGCCATCGAGCGGCTGTAGGCGATGGCTTTGGAACTGGTATATGGTCCGCCTCTTGGATTATCGTTTCGCGTTTTCTGGCATTGATTCTCACAAGCTATCACTGATTCAATCAATTAGAAAGAATCGAGGTATAAGGTCTCGTATCATGGAAGGCAGCAAGAGGTCGATCGAAAGGGCAAGCCATGACCAATCACATCGTTTTCCAGGACCAGACCTTCATTCCCGTAGGCGTGGATGCCGGCCTTTCCACATCTGACGGCGAGGCGGTGCTGCGCGTCATCAAGCCCGAGGACAACATGGAGCCCGACGTGCCGACCTATGCCCGGCTGGTGGGAACTGACTTCCATAACGGCACCATCGAGGTGGACGTGCGGGCTCGTCTCTCTGCCTGGGCAGACATCGACTGTCGCGGCTTCATTGGCATCGTGTTCCGTGCGAGCGAGGCTGACGACCTCTTTGAGGGCTTCTATGTGCGTCCGCGCAACGGCCGTAGCTGCACCGAGCCCCAGCGCCGCATCCACACCATGCAGTACTTTTCCTATCCCGGCTATACCTTCGCATACTTCCGCGAGCGTGGCATCGCTGACTTCGAGGCCAAGGCCGACATCGAGATGGACGAATGGGTGCATATCAAGGCAGAGATTGTCGGCGCAGAGGGACGCTTCTTCGTGGACGACATGGACACGCCGGCGCTCGTGGTGCCGCAGATGTTTGGTGGTGCCAAGACGCGTGGCGGTGTGGGCCTCTACGTGGACAACGGGACCGACGGGCAGTTCCGCAACCTGCGTGTGACCTGCGCTGACTAAGAACGAGGTGCGATGATCATCAACACGGGAGCGCGTACCGACACGGCACAGTGGTATGCGCCATGGCTGCAGCGTCGCTTTGAGGAGGGCTTCGTCTTTGTGCGCAACCCGCGCTTCCCATACAAGGTGACGCGCTACGAGCTGGATTCCGCGGTCGTGGACTGCGTGCTTTTCTGCAGCAAGAACTATGCGCCGCTCTTGCCGGCATTGCCCGCCATCACGGCGCGCTTCAACACGCACTTCCACTTTACCATCACGGCGTACGGGCGCGACATAGAGCCGCGCGTCCCGAGTATCGACGATGCGGTGGAGACGCTCTATGACCTGGAGCGTATCGTGGGTGCGAAGCGCATCTGCTGGCGCTACGATCCGGTGCTTCTGATGGGGGAGTACACGGTGGCACGGCATCTGGAGACCTTTGACTACCTGTGCGGGAGACTTGCGGGGCATGTGGACCGCTGCATCTTCTCGTTTGTGGAGATGTACCAGAAGCTTGCGGAGAGCTATCCCGAGCTGCGCCCCGTCGGGCAGGAGGACCGCGACGCGCTTGCCCGTGGGTTGGGGAGCATTGCGGCAGAGCATGGCATTTCCATTCAGACCTGCGGAAACAACGGCCTCTGGCCACAATACGGGATTGCCGCGAGTGGCTGCACCACGCTTGCCATGCTCGGTGCCGCCAACGGCGTCGAGTTCAAGAGGCTTGCCCACAAGGGCCAGCGTCTGGGCTGCGGCTGTTTTGAGAGCCGTGACATTGGCGCGTACGACAGCTGTCCCAATGGCTGCCGCTACTGCTACGCCAACCGTGACGCGGAGCGTGCCCTGCACAACTGGCGCAACGAACACGATCCGGAAAGCCCGCTTTTGCTGGGGCATCTGCAAGATGGTGACGAGATAACCTTTGCCACGCAAAAGAGCCTGCTTGCCAGCGGGCAGCAGGCGCTCTTCTAAATGCGTGCCTGTTGAAAGGGGACGGAGCAATGCATGATGATACGTACGCCACGGACGTGAGGAGCTTGAGGGAGGCACTCGACGCCGCCGACGCGGTGGTGGTCGGTGCTGGCGCGGGCCTTTCCACCTCGGCGGGATTCACCTACTCTGGCGAGCGCTTCGAGCGGCTCTTTGGTGACTTCATCGAGCGCTACGGTTTCACCGACATGTATACGGCAGGCTTCTATCCCTTCGCCACGCCTGAGGAGCGGTGGGCTTTCTGGAGTCGCTACATCTGGTGCAACCGCTACGAGCCAGCGCCCAAGGACACCTACGCCAAGCTGCTGAGGCTGGTGGTTGGCAAGGACTATTTCGTCATCACCACCAACGTTGACCATCAGTTCCAGAAGGCGGGCTTTGCCAAGGAGCGCCTCTTCTATACGCAGGGCGACTATGGTCTTTGGCAGTGCAGCGAGCCCTGCCACGACAAGACCTACGACAACTATGAGACTGTCAGGCGCATGGTTACCGAACAGCATGACATGCGCGTGCCGACGGAGCTCGTGCCGCACTGTCCGGTGTGCGGCAAGCCCATGAGCATGAACCTTCGTGCGGACAACACCTTTGTGGAGGACGAGGGCTGGCATGCTGCCGCCCTGCGCTACCAGCGCTTTATTGAGCAGCACGATGGTCAGCGCGTGCTCTATCTGGAGCTCGGCGTAGGAGGCAACACCCCCGTCATCATCAAGTATCCGTTCTGGCGCTACACCTATGACAATCCGCATGCTACCTTCGCCAGCATCAATCTGGGCCAGGTGATGACGGCAAAAGAGATCGTGGACCGCTCGATCCTTATTGATTCCGACATCGACCAGGCGCTTGGTGAGCTGCTCGAGATGGGGGAGTAGGGAATGGACACAAACAGGAAAGCATGGCTTTTGCAGGAGCTGGTGCAGCTGCTGGCCGAAGAGCGTGGGATGGATGCCTCAGCGCTTCTTGGAGAGCCAGATCTCTGGCCGGTGTTCCGCGCGCTCGTGAACACGAGGGAGCCCCTGCCTGCCAGCGAAAGGTTGCTTGACCTGCAGGACGAGCTGCTGCAGGGACTGCTTGCGGAGCGCGGAATCCATGCGGTGGGGGAGGGCGTGGCATCTCCTTCGGACGGACGCCTGCTCCTGTGGCGTGGCGACATCACGACGCTTGCCATCGATGCCATCGTCAACGCCGCCAACTCCCAGATGCTGGGGTGCTGGGTCCCGGGGCATCACTGCATTGACAATGCCATCCACACCTTTGCGGGGGTGCAGCTGCGCCTGGCCTGCGCGGACATCATGGGCGCGCAGGGCCACGAGGAGCCGACTGGCCAGGCCAAGGTGACGGATGCTTACAACCTGCCCTCCAAGCGCGTGATCCACACGGTGGGCCCCATCGCCAACGGATATCCGACGCCGCGCCATCGCGTGCAGCTGGCGTCATGCTACCGTTCGTGCCTAGATGCCGTCGCTGCCGAGGACCTGCACTCCCTCGCCTTCTGCTGTATCAGCACCGGCATCTTTGGCTTTCCCCAGCAGGAGGCGGCACAAATTGCCGTCCGCACGGTGTCTTCGTGGCTTGACGAGCACGATGCGGACATGACCGTCGTCTTCAACGTGTTTGGAGAGGATGACGAGCGCATCTATCGCGAGCTCCTGGGTTTGTAAGGTCACGGCTGACTTACGAACTTCTTGACAAGACTACCTATCGTTAGTATAAAACTAACGATAGGTAGTCTTTGCTGATGCTGGAGGTTTGTCATGACGCGAAAAGAGGAAATCGTCCTCGCGACGCTTGACCTTGCGGCCGAGTATGGCCTGCGCTCCGTCAGCCTATCCCAGATCGCCGAGCGCGTGGGCATCAGAAAGCCATCCCTCTACAACCACTTTGCGTCAAAGGACGAGATCGTGCAGGAGGCCTATCGCTACTTGCGCACCCAGGCGCGCGAGCGGGCAATGGCGTCCGACGCAGACCTTCCCGCGTCCTTCTTCGAGAAGCCCCTGGAGGAAGCGCTTCTGGCCTCCTTCGACCAGTATCGTTCCTTCGTGCTCGACCAGGACCTCCTGCGCTTCTGGCGCGTGCTCTATGCGGAGCGCACGACAAGCCCGGTTGCGGCCCAGATCATGGTGGAGGAGACCGAGCGCATGATTCGCCAGGTCAAAGCGCTGTTCTATGCGCTTGTCGCACATGGGCGGCTTGCGTGTGACGATGTTGATACCGCAGCGCTTTCCTACGCGATGACCATCCATGGACTGGTTGACCATCAGCTGGACCTGTTGACGTCCCAAGGTGCTCAAGTTACCGACGAGCAAGCAGCGTTTTCCCAGGCCAGGCAGTACATATCTTGGTTTTCTCGTCAGATGGAGGCGGACCATGCGTAGGCAGCTTATCAACTGGATGGGGATGGCGGGCGTTGTCTCGCTGCTCTCGTACACGGCTGCCGTGGTGCTGGCGTCCCAAGCATATCCAGGCTACGACTGGATGTCCCAGGCGGTGAGCGACCTCTCTGCCACGACGGCTCCGTCCAGGGCGCTGTGGGACCAGCTTGCCTCGCCCGATGGGGTCTGCAGCGTGGTGAGCGCCACCTGCGCGGCAATCGTCGTGACCGAGCGCGAGGTGTCGACCAAGACCTTCCGTGCGGGCGTCTGTCTCTTTGCCCTCATGCGATGGGTTTCCGACGTCGGGTACGGGCTGTTTCCCCTGAGCGAGGCGGGTGTCGGCATGCCAGTATTTCAGGACGTGATGCACGTTTACGTCGTCACGACTGCGGTGGTGCTGCTTTCGATCGCGTCGCTTTCGCTGCTCATAGTGGCTGGGCGCCAAGACCAAGGCGTGCGGATGCTTGGCCGTGCCGCCGCACTTGCGCTGGCCATGATGCTCGTGGGAGCTGTGGGCCAAGGGCTCGTCCCACTTGCGTACTTTGGTGTTGTCGAGCGCTTCAGCGTCTTTGCCGCCGTGGGCTATGACGCCGTGCTGGGGCTGGCCCTGTTCAGGGGCTTTGTGTAGGCCCGCGAGCCCTTACGACCCGTATCGCCACGCCCGCGATTGGGCTAGCGTCCCCTGCACGTTGTCACGCTCGCAGTCAAAGCGGTTGAGGCGCCACTCCTCGTGCCAGTGCCTGAGCGAGGACTCGCCGGTAAGCATGACCTCAAACTCGTACTCGTCCAGACATCCCATGTCCGCATGCATTGCCTGGGCAAGCTCAACAATGGAGCAAGGGATGCCTCCTTCGTCAGTCTTACGGACAATGCCTTCGCCATCTATGACGACCACCCGCAGGTAGAGGTTTCTATTCTGCTCACCCTTCGGGCTGTCGACGGCAACATTCCAAAGCTCGTCACGCAGGCCGTTGACCTCGGAACAGAACGCCTCTGGAGTCTCGGAGAACGCGCCGCGCGGGACGATGACCCATGCATAGAGGTCGGTGTCTTCGCTCTTCTCGCCGCGGGACACAAGGCTGCTGACGGCAATCATGGGCTGTTCGTCGCTACAGCCAAGGCGCTTTCGTGCCAGCTCCTCAAGGGTGTCGTCAAAGAGGCAGCCGTAGCTTGGCCTGTCCCATCGCACCTCTGTGCGGCGCGCTCCCGCAGGGGCCAGCTCCCCGCTCAGCTTGGATTCGTTACAGGTGTCCTGAGGTCCGCAGTGCGCCGAAAGAAGGACGTCAGCCTCCGCGCAGTCAAAGCATCGGTGCCCATGCGAATAGAGCAGCTGGTCCTGGCTCTCCTCAAAGGAGAGGGACTCGACCTCCCGCTTCTTTGGGTAGTCGGGGGAGTAGTCGTTCCACTTCAGCGTCACGGGCGTGTCATGTCTTACGAGGCTGAAGGTCGCAGAGCTGTCGAGCAGGGGCGCGCACTTGTTGACAAGGCCGACAAATGCGGCTGGGTCGTGGAGCGGGTCGTCTCCCTCAAGTTCCCAGATGGCGACGTTGGCGCCATCGTAAAGGAACTGCCTGCCCTCGAGAGCAGATGCGGCGCCAAGCGTCTGGCGGGTCTTGGCCAGTTCCACGTGGCCCGCACGCGCCTCGTCGACGCAACCCTCAAAGTGCGCAGGGTAGGCCCAGCGCCAAGAGCGGACGGTGGCGTAAAGACCCGCATCGTTTCCCGACCGGCAGACAAGGAGGGTGCGGACCTTGTCGTTCTCGTCACGAGTTGCCGGAACGGGGGCGGCGCCACCGTGGGGGGAAGGGATAGGCAAAGTCCACGACCTGCCAGTCCTCTCCCGTGGCCTTTTCGATCTGGTCCTCGCTGAGCTCGGCTATGCGCACCCAGAGCTGCGGGTTGTGGGATGTACTGGTCGTCCCAAAGCCAGACTTCTTGCCGGACCAAGAGCCGTGCTCCAGCTCCTGGCTAAGCTCGTCGACGGTGATGAGCTTACGGTGGGTCTCCTCGCCCGTACCGTCGTCGCCGTTTCGCGCGATGTTGAGGGCCAGCGTGTCGTGCATGCTTTCGATGCAACCGCGCAGCGCGTCAAAGGTGGCTAGGTCACGGTCGGTGACCTTTGGGTCGTTGATGAACGCGCGGACCTCGCGGCTGTCGTGGGTGGGGGAGTCGGAGCAGGAGGAAGCCACAAGTGCGATGACGGCGATACCAAAGATGATGGCGGTAAGCCCCATGACGGCGAGGACCTTTAGCACTTTGCCCATGATGACCCCTTGCGGCTTGTGGCCTATGCACACCTACCAAGTGTAACCCTAGCTCTGCTGCACGTGATGTCCGCAGTGGTCTTACAGAAGCAAGGGTAGTATTCTTTTATGTCGCTTTGCCAGCAGGCACGCTGCATGCATGCCTCAGCGGCGATTGTTGCCACGGGAAGGAAGATTCATGAGCCAAAACGTTCGCAGGTGGGCAATTGCAGCTGTGCTTGCCGTTGCCCTTGTGTTTGTAGGGGCGGTCATTGGTAAGGCGGGGTCTTTTGCTGCCAGCCAGAAGGAGGACCCAGCGCAAGCTGTGACCAATACCTCAGAGGGGTCTGCGGCCGACCCTTCCGAGGCCGACGTAGCCAGCGGCTTCTACAGCCCAGGCGACGCATATAAGCTGGAGCAGGTCGTGGTGCTCAGCCGGCACAACATCCGCTCGCCTATGTCGGGCACGGGCTCGACGCTTGCCATGGCCACGCCGCACGAGTGGTTTGCCTGGACGTCCAACCCCAGCGAGCTCTCTCTGCGCGGAGGCGCTCTCGAGACCATGATGGGCCAGTACTTCCGCATGTGGCTTGAGTCCGAGGGACTCATCCCCGAGAACTACCAGCCCACGGACGAGGAGGTGCGCTTCTATGCCAACGCAAAGCAGCGCACCATCGCAACCTCGCAGTACTTCTCGAGCGGCATGCTTCCCGTGGCTAACGTGCGCATCGAGACCCATGCGGCCTATGACGAGATGGACCCGGTCTTCACGCCCAAGATCACCTTCCTGAGCGATTCGTACGAAGAGGCCGCCTTGGGGCAGATTGGCTCTTTGTTTGGCAGGGGGCGCATCGGCGGCATTGGTGCCGACCTTGAAGGGCCGTACGCCACCCTTGCCGAGATCATTGACTACACCGAGTCCGCAGGCTACCAAGACGGCACGCTGGGTGACTTCGATACGGCCGATACGCAGGTGGAGCTCGTGATGGGGGAGGAGCCTGCCGTCTCTGGGTCGCTGAGGCTGGGGCTGCAGCTTGTAGATGCGCTCATGCTCCAGTATTACGAGGAGGGCGACCCGGTGCTGGCGACCTTTGGGCACGAAGTGTCTGACGGGCAGTGGGCGCAGCTCGACAAGATCAGGGAGGCCTATAACGACGCAGCCTTTGGCTCGCCCCTGGTGGCCCTCAACGTGGCGCATCCGCTCCTGCAGGAGATTGCCAGCGAGATGGATGCCGAGGGCCGCGTCTTCTCGTTCCTCTGTGGACATGACTCCAACATTGCGAGCGTGACGGCTGCGCTCGGCGTCGAGGACTACCGGCTTCCAGACGCCATCGAGACCAAGACTCCCATTGGTGCCAAGCTGGTGTTCGAGCGCTGGTCGGACGCTTCGGGACAGCAGTATGGACGCCTCCGGCTGGTGTACAACAGCGTCGACCAGCTGAGGAGCCTCTCGCTGCTGTCAGTGGCCAATCCGCCCATGTCGTACGATCTGTCGTTGAATGGCCTTGCCAAGAATGAGGACGGGCTCTATGCCTACGACGACCTGCGCGCACGAGTCCAGGAATCGATAGAGGAATACGACCTGTTTGCGGAAGAGTACCCCGATGCGGAGGAACTGCCTGCGGCGGCCTAGGTTGAGTTAGCGCTGCTCCGTGCGCCAGTGATCGAGCGTGGGCAGAAGCGCTCCCATGAACGAGACGGCTTCGTCCAGCGTCATGCCTGAGGCCTCTACCAGGTAGGGGGCCGAGGACTCGATGACGTCGTCCATGGTCTGGTAGGCAAAGGTGCCGTCGTCGTAGCACCACTTGCAGTAGTCGGGGTTCTCGTTCCCGTCGACGTCGTGGCCGCAGACCATGTTGGGGATGGAGAAGGGCGTGCCGCAGCACTGGCATGCGGGTTCTTGCGGTAGGTCAAGCAGCTGCATGACGGGCACGTCGAGTACCGAGGCAAGGAGCTTGGCCATGTCGATGCCTGGGGTGGTCTCGCCGTTCTCCCAGCGGCTGACCGCCTGACGAGTCACGAAGACCTTGCCTGCGAGCTCCTCCTGCGTCATTCCCTTTGCCTTGCGGGCCTGTATGAGCTGATCTTTGAGAGCCATGGCCAGTTCCTTTCTGAGTGACAGCCTCTTCATTAATGGACTATATGACCCCCTCGTCC
>JAFUBJ010000345.1 GCA_017460265.1 Atopobiaceae bacterium
CAGGGGCGCGCTGGTCCTGGCACTCAACCCCTCCTCGCAGGAGAAGCGCTACGAGGGGGCGGTGCTTGGGGGTAGGCGTGTCATCCACCAGATAGGGGAGGCCGCCATGCGGGATGGGCGGCTGGTCATGCCGGGGCAGAGCTTTGCCGTACTTGCGTGAGTGACGCCTTGGAGCGCCTGCCTGGGCGTCTGTCTTGGGCGCCTCGCATCAGTACTGCCAGTCAGGGTCATTACGAAAGGATGAGCGATGACGCGCGCAAGTGGGATTATCCTTCCTGTGTTCTCGCTGCCGTCGCCCTATGGTGTGGGCACCTTGGGCAAGGCGGCCCGAGATTTCGTGGACTTCTTGGCCGATGCCAGGCAGTCGTGGTGGCAGGTTCTGCCGGTGGGGCCGACGAGCTACGGCGACTCTCCCTACCAGAGCCCGTCGGCGTTCGCGGGCAATCCTTACTTTGTGGACCTCGATCTTCTGGTGGCCGATGGGCTGCTCACGCAGGCCGAGATTGAGGTACCCAACTGGGGCGACGACCCGGCGCGCGTGGACTATGGAGCCCTGTACGAGAGCCGTCTTGACCTGCTGCGCCGTGCCTGCGGTCGCGGGTGGCAGCGCGACGCGGACGACGTGGCGGCCTTTGCGCGCGACAACGCCGACTGGCTTGACGACTACGTGCTGTTCATGGCCGTGAAGCGCCACTTTGGCATGGCTTCGTGGTACACGTGGCCCGACGAGGACATCCGCTTGCATGACGCCGACGCATGCCGCCGCTACGAGCGCGAGCTGGACGACGACGTGCGGCTCTTCACCTATGTGCAGTATCTGTTCTTTAGGCAGTGGGAGGCCCTGCGCGCGTACGCTCACGAGCGTGGCGTGGGCATCTTTGGCGACATGCCCATCTATGTGGCGCTCGACTCTGCCGACGTGTGGGCTCACCCCGAGAACTACCAGCTGGACGAGCGCAACAATCCCGCACGGGTGGCGGGCGTGCCGCCCGACTACTTCAGCGCGGACGGACAGCTGTGGGGCAACCCCCTCTACGACTACGCACGCATGGCGGACGACGGCTACGCTTGGTGGAAGCGTCGCGTGCAGGCGGCGGGACGCCTCTACGACATGGTACGCATCGACCACTTCCGCGGCTTTGCCCGGTATTGGTCGGTCCCGGCGGGAGCTGCGACCGCAAAGGGCGGGTGCTGGGTCTGGGGGCCGGGCGTCGAGCTCATAGACGCGCTGAGGAAGGGCAACCCAGACGTAGAGCTCGTGGCAGAGGACCTGGGCCAGCCAACGCCCGAGGTCATGGAGCTGCTGCTGGCATCGGGACTGCCGGGCATGAAGGTGCTGCAGTTTGCCTTCGACGGGCGCCCGGACAACGAGCATTTGCCCCATGGGATTCCGCAGAACTGCGTGTGCTACACCGGCACGCACGACAACGCCCCGCTCGGCCAATGGTTTGCCGAGGAGAGCGCGGAATGCATCGGGCTTGCCACGCGCTACATGGGGCTCTCCGAGGACGAGGGGCCGATATGGGGCGTCATGCGGCAGGGGATGTCGAGCATCGCCGCGCTGTTCTTCGCGCAGCTGCAGGACTACCTGGGGCTTGGCGGGGAGTCACGCATTAATACGCCGGGGACGCAGGAGGGCAACTGGCAGTGGCGCCTGCAGGAGGGCCAGCTCACGGACGAGTTGGCACAGCGCATCGCAAGTGTCACGCGGCTGTACGGGCGCTGCGACTAGCGACATTCATGGTTCCGGTTCCGGGTGACGTCCCGCCCGCTCGGGCAGGCCCTAGGCCTGCCGCTCGCGGTCGGGATCAGTGACACCAGCTTTCGGCACACAACCAACCTTTCACCGCGATTGGGTGCATTCTACCACTGTCTTGGCCGTAATTCGATTGCTCGCAACCCCCTTTTCAAACGACCGTGCAGGCACATGGGTACAGCTTGTAGCTCTCGGCGATACAATGTTGCATCGAACGAAAGAGGTTATGTATGGACGAGCACATCAAAAGGGTCATCACAAGGGCGGTTGAAGATGCGACCCGATATCCTTTCCTGTTCGTCGGCTCGGGGCTTTCACGGCGCGATACCGGAGCGCCAGGCTGGG
>JAFUBJ010000346.1 GCA_017460265.1 Atopobiaceae bacterium
CTTTGTTCATTTTGACGTCATGGACGGCCACTTTGTCCCCAACCTTTCCTTTGGGCCCGACATCCTTCGTCAGGTCGTCTCCACGACCGACGTTCCCGTCGATGCCCACCTCATGATCACTAACCCAGACGCTGACGCCGTGCGCTACGTGCAGGCCGGGGCCTCGATGGTCACCTTCCACATGGAGGCGACCAACCACGCGCACCGCGTGCTCTATGCCATCAAGGACGCTGGCGCCCAGGCAGGCGTCGTGCTTAACCCGTCCACGCCCATCATCGCCCTTGATGCCATCATCGAGGACGTCGACATGGTCCTGCTCATGTCGGTCAACCCCGGCTTTGGCGGTCAGTCCTTCATCAAGACCACGCTTCGCAAGCTTCGCCAGCTGAGGGCGCTCTGCTTTGAGCGCGGCGTCGAGCCGCTCATCGAGGTCGATGGCGGCGTGGGCATGGACAACGTGGCGGACGTCTGCGCTGCGGGAGCCAACGTCATCGTGGCCGGAAGCTCGGTCTTCCGTTCTGACGACCCCGCAAAGGCCGTGGACGACCTTCGCCAGGAAGGCCGCGTGGGCCTCGCGAGGAGGCTCTAGGCATGGCAGAGCGACGACTCTACCTTGACTGCGCGGCAAGCGCTCCTGCCTGCAAGGAGGCGCTCGAGGCCGAGCGTGCCTACGAGCAGAGCCCCTACGCCGGCGCAAACCCCAACTCGCTGCACACCATGGGCCGCCTTGCCGCCCGTGCGCTCGACGGCGCGCGCTCTGACTTGGCGCGCTGTCTGGGCGGGGGCTTCAGACCCTCCGACGTGACGTTCACCTCGGGCGGCACCGAGTCAAACAACCTTGCGCTCTGGGGTCTTGCCGAGGGAGCACGCGCGCGCGACCGACGCCGCACGCGGGTCGTCCTCTCGTCCATCGAGCATGACTCAATCCTTGACGTCGCACCGAGCCTTCGAGACCGTGGCTTCGAGGTTTCGTTTGCCCCTGCGAGCCGTGAGGGCGTGGTCACGTCCGAGGCCGTCGAAGCGCTTCTGGGGGCCGACGTTGCCCTCGTTTCGGTCATGGCTGCCAACAACGAGACGGGCGTCGTTCAGCCCATCGAGGCCATCGCGACGGCGTGCCACAAGTCCGGCGCCCTCGTGCACACCGATGCCGTGCAGGCCTTTGGCCGCATCCCCCTTACGCTCTCAGGGGTGGATGCCGTGAGCATTGCCGCGCACAAGATCGGTGGCCCCGTGGGCGTTGGTGCCCTTGCCGTGCGCTCCCGCACGCCGCTTCGTCCCCAAAGCTTTGGCGGGGGACAGGAGCAGGGCAGGCGCGCCGGCACGCAGGACGTTCGCGGCGCCCTGGCCTTTGCCGCTGCCGCCCGTACTTGCGCAGGGCACCTAGAGGAGCGTCTGGTCACGGTTTCGACGCTTGCTCAGGGGCTTCAGGACGCCCTCTGCGCCCCCGGAACGGGTATTCACGCAACAGTGTCCATTCCGTATGGGAAAGGGCGCCTTCCGGGGCTTGTGTCGCTTCTTGTTGAGGGAATCGACTCCGAGACGTTGGTGCTCAAGCTCGACGAGGCTGGCTACGAGGTGTCAGCGGGCTCGGCCTGCTCGAGCGGAAGCCTTGACCCCAGCCACGTGCTGCTTGCCATGGGCATCCCACGCAACGAGGCCTTCAATTCGCTGCGCGTAAGCTTTGACGAGCGGGTGACAAGGAATGATCTAGATGGATTTGCCCAAGCCCTCTTGGGCCTTGCCGAAAAGAGAAAGTGAGGGAGCCCATGTCAGATGCCAGTTCCTTGGTGAGGCTTCAGGAGGTGGACCTGCAGCTTATCCGCCTTCGCACGACGCTGTCCGCCATGCCGCAACAAGAGAAGCTGCGTGCCCTCGC
>JAFUBJ010000347.1 GCA_017460265.1 Atopobiaceae bacterium
ATTCACGCATCGAATCACTCACCCATGCTCACCACCTTGGCGCCCGCCAGGAGTTCCTCTGGGAAATATCCCAGGTTGGTGGTGGTGATGACGGTCTGGATCCCACCCTGCACGAACCGCGTCACGGCGTCCCTGCGCACCGAGTCAAGCTCGCTCATCACGTCATCGAGCAGAAGGAGCGGCTTCTCGCCCAGAATCTCCTCGCAGAGCGACACCTCGGCCATCTTCCACGCCAGCACGATCGAGCGCTGCTGGCCCTGGCTGCCAAAGGCACGGGCGTCGCGACCGTCTATGGAGAAGGTTACGTCGTCTCGCTGAGGCCCGACGAGCGTCTGCTGGCGCCTCACCTCGTCGGCCCGCCGCTCGACCAGGCGCTGGGCAAAGAGGTCGCAGAGCTCGTCGCGGGACATCCCGATGACGCCCTCCCCCAGCGAGCACACATACGTGCACGCCAGCTCCTCGCCCTCGGAGATCTCGCGATACACCTCGGCGATCTTCACCCGCAGCCGCTCGAAGAGGCGCAGCCGCGACTGGAGGAGCGTCGCTCCCCCCAGGGCGACCGACGCGTCCCAGGCGTCCAGAAGGGCCAGGTCAGGATAGTCGTCCTTGAGCAGGCGGTTCCTCTGCTCCACGGCGCGCTGGTAGGCCGAGAGCACCTTTGCATACCCGCGGTTTGCCTGCCTGCCGAAGCCGTCCAGCTCGTCTCTCCTATACGACGCCCCGCGCTTCACAAACGAGAGGTCGTCGGGGGTGAAGAGCACGCTCATGAGGGTCTCGGGCACCTCGCCCGCATGGACCCTCTTGCCGTTCCTGGTGAAGGTGCGCTTTGTGGGCTCGACCACGCAGGCCATGTCCACCACGCGGCCGTCCCCCTCGAGTCGCGCCGCCACCTTGGCGGACTCCGCACCCTCACGGATGAGCTGCGCGGGCTTGGGCTTCCTGAACGACTGTCCCGCCGTCAGGAGCTGCAGCGCCTCGACGGTGTTGGTCTTGCCCACGGCGTTCCTGCCGTGGAGCACCGTCATCCCCGAAAGCTCGACGTCACGCTCGCGGAAGCTGCGCCAATCGCGCAGCGCAAGGCTTGAGACCGTAAGTCCCACGGCCTACATCCGCACCGGCATCAGCAGGTAGAGGTAGTTGACCTTGTCGTAGGACTTGAAGATGCCCGGCTGCATGGTGCTCTGCAGCTCCAAGGTCAGCTCCTTGCGCGACGATACCGCGTTCACGCAGTCAAACACGTAGTGGTAGTTGAGCGCGATGGACATGCTGTCGCCTTCCACCTCCACGGGAAGGAGCTCGGTGGATTCCCCCTGGTCAGGCGACGAGGCGCTCAGGCGCATGACCTTGCCGTCGGCGTCGATGTCAAAGCGGACGGAGGGGTTGGCCAGCGCGATGACCGACACGCGCTTGAGCGCCGCGGCAAACTCGGCCGTGTCGATGGTGACCGCCGTGTTGCAGCTGGCGGGAAGGAGCTGGCGGTAGTTGGGGAAGTTGCCCTCGATCTTGCGCGAGATGTAGGTCGTGTTGCCAAAGGAGAAGACCACCTGGCTGGCCGTGGTGCCCACGAGCACGGTGTCGGTCATGGAAGGGAGCGCGAGCACGTCGTGGAAGGTCCCTCCCGGCACGATGGTGCGGAACGCCTCCTCGGCGCTCGAGGTCTCAACGTTGGAGTCACAGACCGCAAGGCGGTAGGAGTCCGTTGCCACGAGGCGAATGACGTTCTCCTCGACCGAAAGCAAGACGCCGCCCAGGATGGGCCTCGAGGTGTCCTTCGACGTGACCTTATAGACCTTGTCCACCATCTCGGAGAGCAGCGCGCTGGGAAGCTCGATGGAGCGCTCCAGGGCGTACTGCGGGAACTCGGGGAAGTCGCGCGGGTCGAGCGTGTTCAGGCGGAAGTGAGACTTTCCGCAGGTGATGGCCACGATCCTGTCAAGACCCTCAAAGGTGACCGCAGCGTCGGGCAGGGTCTTTACGATGTTGGACAAGATCTTGCCCGACACAACCGTCTCGCCCTCGTCCTCGACGTTTGCCGCGATCTTGTGGCGGATGGAGATGGTCAGGTTGGTTGCCTGGAACTCGAGCTCTCCGTCCGCGGCCTTGATGTATATGCCCGAGAGAATGGGCAGGGTCGAGTTTGTCGCCATGCCCTTGGTTACGACGAGCAGGGCCTTGGCGAGTGCGGATTGGCTTACGGTGAACTTCATGTGTGGCCCTCCTAATGGCTTCCCTTTATTTCTTCTCTATTTAAATAGTTATAGAGGAGTAATAAGAATAGTGGCCTGTAGAAATGTTGATAAACGTGAATCTATGCAGGTAACCACATTGTTTTGGATTGTTTTGAAGGCAACGGGAAGCGAACGCTTTGAACATGTTGAGCGCTTGTGGATAAGTTTTCTTCACGTCTTGCCTCCTTTTCTCTTCTCTTCGACAACGCGTCTACAAGGTTAGCAACAAGCCGGTGGATTACTGGGCTGAGTCGGTGATGTTGTCGTGCAACACGTCCAGTCGGTCATGGAACACGCGGTTCTTCTTCTTGAGGTCCTCGACCCACGCGATCGAGTGCTTGACGGTGGCATGGCTGCGGCCGCCAAACTTCTTACCGATGTCCGCGAGGGTGTTGTCGGTGAGCTCGCGCGAGAGCCAGATGCCCACGTGGCGCGGCTCCATGAGCTCCTTGTTGCGCTTGGAGCCAATGAGCGACGAGTGGCTGATGTCGTAGTACGACTCGACGGCCTTCTGGATCTGCTCGATGGTGATGATGCGCTGCCCGGTGGGCCACTTCTGTGCAGCTATGCGCAGGATGTCCTCCCTGTTCAGGGCGCTGCCCGCGTGCTCGCGCTGGTGGGCGAGCATGAGGCAAGACTGCACGAAGCCCTCGATGATGCGGATGTTGGTGCCCGCGCGCTCGGCCATGAGCTTGCGCAGGTCCTCGTCGATGGTGCCGTCGAGCCCCACGATGTGCTCGGCCTCGGCATCCGCCTTCATGCGCTCGTAGAACGCATTGATGAGGTTGAGCTTGAGCTCGTAGTCGGGCACCTGGATGCTGACGGTCACGCCGGAGTCCATGCGGCTCGTGTCGCGCTCGTCAAAGAGGCTGTCACCCATCCCGAGCTGCGAAGGCGCGCGGTCCGCCGCCAAAACCACCTGCTTGCCGTGCGTGGTCAGGTAGTTGAAGGTCTCGAAGAAGAAGCGGATCGAGCCGAGCGCGGTCGACATGTTCTGGATGTCGTCAATGATGAGGACGTCGACGTCCTGGTAGTGGCGCGAGAGGGCCCTGCGCGGCACGGCGGCCTTCTCGTCACGCATGGCGTTGACGTATTCGTCGACAAAGTCGCCCGCGGTGCGGTAGATGCACAGGCGCGACGGGTCGTTCATCGTGATGTAGTTCTGGATGGCCCGCAGGAGGTGCGTCTTGCCAAGGCCGCTCTTGCCATAGATGAACAGGGGGTTGTAGCTCTTGTTTTCCCCGTTGGCGACCTGCTTTGCCGCGTCGAGCGCGAGCATGTTTTCCTCGCCGGCGACGAAGCGGTCGAAGGTGAGCTTGGAGCCGCCTTCGGGGACCTCCTCAAAGAGCGGGTTTGCCATCCTCCTGCTTGCGGGCGACGCCGGGGCTTCCTTGGTCTCGGGCACTGCGACGGGCGCGGGGGCGTGGCCGCCGGATATCGAGGAGTCCATGACGCCCAGCTCGGCTGCGGTGATGGTCGACCCGGTGTCTACCGGCTTGACGTCCGTCTCCTTTGAGAGCTCGACGATGA
>JAFUBJ010000348.1 GCA_017460265.1 Atopobiaceae bacterium
CCGGTATCCTGGACCACCATACTGAAGGTGGACTTGTTGTCAAAGTGGGAAATACGGGTAATGGTAAAGTCAATGCGGCCGCCTTCCGGCGTAAATTTCACCGCGTTGCCACAGGCGACTACCGCGCCAAGCTGGACGGCATCGTCGTCGGAAAGACCAAGCTCCGTTCCGGCAACGCCACGGTGCACGCCATCGAGATCGTCGACTACGGGACGTCGGAGCTCGAGTACATGCAGATCCTCTACGACCGCGTTCCGTCACTGCCGCAGCGCCTGACGCACGACTACAGCACGCTCGAGCATCTGTGGCGCAACATCGCCTTCCGCATTGCGAGAACCGTCCGATAGGTACATTGGTCGGACGGCCTGGCGTCCACACGCGCTACTTCTCGTTGGCGATCCTTCTCAGGCAGAGCGCGAGCTCGCCCACGAGCACGCAGCTGTCATAGTCGGCAACGTCGAACAGCTCGGGAACGGCGCTCGCCGGCAGGGACTTCTCAAGCTCCTCGCGCAGCTCGCTCATGTCGGGAAGCAAGTCGCACCACACATAGACGGCCTCCGGCGCCACGGTGCAGGCAAGACTTGCCAGATAGCGTCCCACGAGTTCGCGCATGCCGCCGACGCGCCAGGCGGCGTCCACCACGTCCATCTCCAGCGCAAACCCCGCTGCCAGCGGCCCCAAGTGGCCTGAGCGCCCGTTGTGGCCGTACAGGGGCTGCCCGTTGACCACGTAGCCTTCCTCACCGTCGGGAACGCCAACGGCCTGAGCGTGGAAGGCAACGTTTTCGTACTTGTCCTGCGACACATAGCAGCCAACGGCCGCGGCCATGGCGTTGTAGTCCACAAAGACCTTCGTGCCCCACAGCTCCTCGAGCTTGGACGCAAGGTCGTACTGTACCTCTTCGCCTCCGCGCTGCTCGACCAGGACCCCGTTGTCAACGACGCCTGGCACCGCAAGGCCAATGGCGTCAAAGGTGCTTGTCTTCCAGCCCTGCACGAGCAGGGTGGCGGCAAGGTCGTTGAGCGTGCGGATGTCCATGCTGCGCCTTATGAGCATGCCCGAAAGGACAACTTCGCCCTTGTCAAGAACGCGGTAGCTCAAGGTGGGCTCGTCCTCGCGATGGATGTAGCTGAGCGCAAGCACGGTCTTGGTCTTGTCGTAATCGCGCTTGAACTGCATCTGGCTTTCCTCGCTGGAAGCACGCGCACCCGAGAGAGTGTCCACCACCAGCGTAAGAGCTGCCGGGGCGTTGTAGGCGCCAAAGATGGATCCGGGCAACTCGATGACCGGCGTCCCGGGAAGCGCCTCGGCAACCTCCTTGCGCATATGTCCCACCTGCGGGGCAAGCAGCACGGCTGCGTAGTTTTTGCCCTCCTTCTTTGCCTCCGCGATGGGCACGGCCGAGAAGTCGTAGTCAAGCCCCATGGTCTGGGCAAGCTCGTTGAGCTTCATCGAGAAGAACGTGGTGGTCATGCCCACGGTGCAGCACAGGAGCACGTGACGTATCTCGCGATGGGTCATCTCGTAGATGGCAGTGGCCATCTCGTTGAAGAGCTCCTTGGCACGGTCAAGGTCCTCAAACTCAAAGTGGAGAAAGAAGGCGGGCTCGCCGTCAAGCACGCGCTCGAGCCTCAGCTCGACGATGTCCATGCCGTCAATCTCGTAGAAGTTCACCCAGCCCTTGACGAGCTCGTGCTCGATCTGGATGCCATCTCCTTCCCCTTCCGTCAGCGTGCAGCCATCGATCTCTTGGGCAAGAATCCAGTCGTGGTATTCGCGGACGGCATCGTTCATCTGCTGCTCCTTTGTGAGAAGAGGTCGTATCTTTTTTATTTTCGCTCAGACAGTGCCCTGATTTGCACTTCTTTGGGCAAATGGTGTCAGATTCGGTGATTCCTGAGGTAGGCAGAGGACACGGGGAACGAGAAGTACGTGTCGGGATACGGCTCGTTTTCCAAGGTGAAGTGCCACCATTCGCACTCGTAGGGCACAAAGCCGTTGCGCACCATGACCTTCTGCAGAAGCATGCGGTTGTTGTATTGCTCCTTGGTGATGTCGGGGTAGTCGGGATGCGAGCGCTCGCCAAAGGAGTCAAAGGGAGACCCCATGTCGACCTCCTTGCCCGTCGCCATCTCAAGAAGCGTCAAGTCGACGGTGGATCCCCTGCTGTGGCTGGACTTCGTGGCAATGTAGCCCAGCTGGATGGTGTCTTCCTTGTCGATCTCGGGATAGAAGAACGGCTTCATGCGCACGTCGTTGTCTTCCAGAGCCCAGAACACAAACTGCTTGACCGCCGACGTCGGCCGGTAGGCATCGAAGATCTTGAAGCGATAACCCAGCACGTTGAGCTCGTTGCTTGCCGACTTGAGGGCGCGGGCAGCCTCTGCCGTAATGAGCGCACAGGGCTCCTCGTAGCCGTCGATGCGCTCCCCTATGAAATTGTAGGTAGAGAAGTAGCGAATCTCCTGAATCGCGTGCGGCACGTAGTCGGATAACAGCACAAAACCCGACGGGTCCTTGGTATAGTCGTAGGCAGACACCGTCACAACCCTTCTTTAGACTAGTATTTGTTCCAGTGTATCCCACCCCAACGAACTATGTTAGGAGAGGCCATGTCAAAGAGCCTTGCAAAGGGAAGTGATGCCATCAAGGTGCTCGCGGCGCGCTTTCCCCAGCTCTACATCGCTCCCGCAGAGGACACGCAGGACGCATTCCGCGCCGCCAGCGGACGGGGCATCGTGCCGGAAGGCGCCAACCTCGACCACTTTTTGACCAACCCCGAAGACGAGCTGCGCGAGGTGGACACCCCCGCGGGGCCAGTGGAGGTCGTGTTCTTAAAGGAGCGGGCGGACTTCGAGACCTTCCTGCAGATCATTGGGCATCGCGCACAGTCGGTGCCCATTGCGCGCACGGTCGGCGCCATCACCTACCGAGGCATCGCGGACTGGGGTACCGTGCGAGCGGCGTATGAGCGCTACGTTGCCGGCGGCGGGGACGACTGGGGAGCGGAGTTCTCTCGCCTTGCGCAGCAGCCAGGAATGTTCCGTGCAGAGCTTGTGGTGATATCCGAGGGGCCGTACAGCAACATTGCCGCCGATCAGACGCCCTACAGCGCCGAGGAGTGGGTCCCCATCTCCCGCGAGATCCGACTGCACCACGAATGCGCGCATGTCGTCTGTCGCCGTACCATGCCCGACAACATCGCGGAGGTGTGGGACGAAGTGACCGCCGACGTGGTGGGGCTGCTCTGCGCCACGGGACACTACGATGCCCAGCTTGCGGCACATTTCCTTGGCGTGACGGCCGACGGCTTTTGCGGCGGAAGGCTCATCGAATACCTGAGCGACGAGCAGAAGGAACGCCTGGACGAGGTGTCACGGGAGGTCTATGCCTCGCTCGTCAAGATCGAGCAGACCTGCACGGAAGATGACTGCGCGCGTCCCTTTGACTACCTGCTCCGCCTCAAGAACGATCCGTTCCTGACGTACTAAGCGCACCAAGATGTCCGAAGCGGGCAGCACGCCGCCTGTTTCGGACATCTTTTTGCGAGAACTTGTCCGAGGTGGGCTGGGCGCGCCGCCTGTTTCGGACATCTTTTTGCGAGAACTTGTCCGAGGAGGGCTGCACGCTGCTCGTTTCGGACAACTTTTTGCGTGCTACAGCGTGCCGTCCAGAATGGCGTCAATGACGACGCTTCCCACGGCAAAGTTGTTCTCCATGGCAACGGGGAAGATGTCAAACGTCTGGCTCTCAGAGAGGGTCATCGCAGCCTCGTCATCCCATAGTTGCTCAGGCGTGCCATCAAGTATAAAGACATCCATGTTGACGGCATCACGAATGATGATAAGCCGGTCAAGCAGGCCAGCGCGCTCAACGGCCAGCGCCACGGCAACGTCTTCCATCTCGCTGCAGGCATAGGGATCGGGACTGTCGTAGGTGTCGGCCATCAGAAGCGCGTTTTGGTGGTCGTAGGTTCCCTTCCAATAGTTGTCGCCGGTACTGCAGGTTCCCCTCAGCACCTGGGGATCACGCGACGCCCATTCCTGTCCCTCAAACTCCTCCTGCATGACCTTGCGCGTGAGGTCGGTCGTCTTGAGCGGCACGTCCTTCACCAGGTCAAAGACCCGATTGGTAAGTTCCTGGTTGAACTCCACGTATGAGGACGAGTCAAAGTCGTCCTCATGGAACCACGTGGTGATGCTCGGCTCCTCAAGCTCGCGCGCGTCGGCGTGATGACCCAGGTCGTAGTCAAAGGCGGCGCTGATGACATACACGTCTCCCATGACGCCAAACCCCTCTGACGCTCCCGCACAGCCCGTCGAGATCACGTAGGCATCCGAAAAGTCAAAGCGCTGGTCATTGAGGACAGAAGAGGTACTCAGGGCAGCATTGACCTTTCCCTGGCCCGTCACAAAGAGGGCAACGCCGTCCTTCACGTAGAGCTTGGTGTCGATGGAGCCGTCTTTGATGTCGTAGGCGTCTCCGCCCGAGAGGTAGCGCTCGTAGTAGTACTGGGCCTCTCCCGGGTCATCACCCTCCATGTCCCCCACCTCAAACTTGGGGAGAATGAGCACCCTGATGGGGATTGCACCTGTCAGCTCGTCGCTTTCCTGGGGAGTCGAAACCTGGGCACTACAGCCTGTAAGCGCAAGAGCCATAGAAAGGGAGAGCAGGGCACGTGCAAAGAGCTTGTTCATAAAAAGATTCCCATCTGTGGTCACCAGACCTACGCATCGATACGTTAGCAGATATTCACCTTGTGTTCAGGTGTGTGATTACTCCCGTCATTTGGGACGGACAGCCTCTGCAAGGGTATAACCATTGCTGTTGAAGGACGCCACAGGGCGTCCATACGACAAGAGAGAGGACGTGCCATGACCACGACCACCATAGACGGCAAGATGAGCATCCAGCTTCCCGAGGGCCTTGAGGTTATGGACAAAGCCGAGGTCCAGCAAGCTTACGCATTTGACTACGACAACGTGTGGGGCGCTCGCGACGAGAATCGCCACGTCATGCTCACCTGCATCTGGAAGGAGTCCCACGAGCTGTTGGTCAAGCTGGCGGGAGCCGAGGCGCTCGCAAAGCGCGCAGAGAAGGCGCTCAGCAAGACCTACAAGGCAAGTGGATATCACCTTGACGGCTACTTCGACACGGAGCTGGCGGGAAGGCCAGCAAAGGGCTTCTCATATGGCTTCACGGTTGGGGACATCGCGCAGCAGGCAGAGGTTGTCGTTGTCACCGATGGGGCCTGCTCCTACACCTTCTACTACTACACCCGCCCCGAATGCGCTGCGGCCAACCAGCCGCTGCATGACGAGCTCTTTGGCTCCCTGTCACTGTAGGTGCACGTCATTGCGAAACGGCCCGCGAGTAAGCGATGGCGCAGAGCAGATCGCCCTCCCAGAAATTGAATCTGGGAGGGCGATTTCTTGCGTACGCTCTGTGCCTTGCGGCTGGGCACCTACCAACGCTTGACGATGGTCAGGATGTTGGAGCCGCCCACGCGGTTATAGGTCATCTCGTCGACGCTGCGCTTTGCCATGAGAATGCCAAGCCCACCGATGGGCACGTCCGCGATGTCCTTGGGCGTCACCGCATCAGGCTTTGCCAGCGGGTCGAAGGGAATGCCCCTGTCGACGATGTCGATCGTGATGGAAGGCGGCTCAGCGGTGCACGTGCAGTGAACGAGGGACTGGCCTGGGTTTTCAGGCGTGGCATCAGGGTAGGCATAGCTGCACACGTTCACGAACAGCTCCTCGACCGCAATGTCAAGCTGCTCACGCGCCCGTTCGGGGCACTGGAGCCTCTCGAGCTCGGCGTGGACCAGCTCGTGCACGCGCGCAAGCTCGGAAAGACTTGCATCCACGACGATCTGCGCCGCAATGTCGGAAGGAGAGCCGATCTCGAGCAGCATGATCGTGATGTCGTCAGCCTGCTCTGCGCCATCGGCAAAGAGGGCAACATCCTCGCGGACCGCATCGACGATTCCCTTGGGGGGAAGTTGCGAGATCTCGTTTGCCACTTTCTCTAACCTTTCCTCGCCGTACAGCTCTTCCTGCTTGTTCATGGCCTCAGACACGCCGTCGGTGTAGAGCAGGAGCTTGTAGCCCGTGTGGCAGTCAACGGAATGCGCGCGATACGGCATGCCGTCGTACAGGCCGAGCGGAAGTCCAGACTTCTGCTTGAGCCACGTCCATCCCTCAGCACCAAGCAGAAGCGGCGGATTGTGACCCGCATTCACATAGTCAATGTGACCCGTGGCGTAGTCGAGCACGCCCACCCAGGCGGTCACGAACATGCCGGCGTCATTGCCGTCGCACAGCTGGTCGTTGGCGGCGGCAACCGCCGCCCCAAGCTCCATGCCACCCACCAGGTAGTCACGCAGCTGCGTCTTTGCCTTCATCATGAAGAGCGACGCCGGGACGCCCTTGCCAGAGACGTCTGCCATCACAAAGCCAAGCTTGCCCTGATCGGTTGTGCAGTCGTCCCCCACCAGGAAGAAGTCGTAGAAGTCTCCGCCCACCTCACGTGCCGGGTTCATGTTGGCATAGAGGTCAAAGTGCGGAATGTCCGGAAATGCCGGGAAGTTCCGGGGAAGCGCAGACTCTTGGATGGCCTTAGCCGCGGCAAGCTCTGCCGCCATGCGCGTCTCGGCCTCGGCGATCCAGCCGTTCAGGGCGTCAACTGTCTCGTTGATGCCTTCCGACAGCTCTCTGAACTCGCTTGTGCCCGACACCTCAACACGTGCTTGGAGGTTTCCGCCCGTTATCTCGCTTAGTGTCTCGTTGATCTTGCGAACGGGCCGGATGACGACCCTGCCCAAAAGGTCAATGGTCAGGGCAAACACCTCAAGCAGAAGAAGGCTCGACATGAAGCGCGTCCAGCGCATCGTGGTGGCGCGACGAGCAAACGTGAGGCTTGACGGCTGGATGATGACGACCGTCAGACCGTTGACGTCCTTTGCCTGCAAAAAGCCAATGTCATTCCCCGACGTGATGGGAGTACCGTCCTCGGCCTTGGCGATGACGGCGTCGCCATAGACGACCCACTGGACCTCGCCCGTCTGCAGGGACTGGGTTATGGCCAATAAAACGTCGTCGCTAAAGACGTCCGTGACGTAGGTGTCAGAAATAGTTTCGAGTTGGGAACCGGTAGCTAGACCCTCGATGACGATACGCGGATCGTTGCACTCGAGAAGCCAGTCTTCCAGAATGACCGCAGCCAAGCCGTTGCGGCCGACGTCGTAACCACTCAGAACCTTGCCCACGCCCTGCAGCGTGTCGTAATAGTACTTCTCCTCTTCGCTGAGCGTATTGACGTCGATGGAATCCAATCTAGTCCCAACGCGACTACCAAACCAGGCGAAGGCCACGGACCGATCGTCGTAGTTGGCCAGCTGCGAACAGAGGTAGTCGAGGTCTTCTGAGATGGCATCTTCGGCACGCTCCCTCTCCCCCCCCGTGATGGAGACAACGCTCAGAGCCGACACGATGCTGAAGGACGCGAGCACGACAAGGAACAGCCACATGCTGAAAAGCGGCCGAATGCCCATCTCGTCCATCTTGTCCAAGATGAGGCGTGAGACCTTGTCGCAGGCTGCAGCGCTAAACAGCATCAGGAGAGCGTCGAATGCCTCCTGGATCCGCAGGCTACCCAACCGCGAAACGGCGGTGTCACCCACGACGTCAACAAGATCAAGCGAAAACGCATTCTCAACCAGCTCGTTGAGCTCTGCCTCGCTTGCCGTCGCCACGTCTACGCCCGAAGACGCCACCAAGATACCCGTCACAATTCGGTCGATGAAGGCCTTGATGACGGCGCCCAATACAAAGAACGACGTGAAGAACACGGATGCCACGACGCAGGCGATGCCTATATACACGACGCGACGGATGCCCGTGGGATTGTTGCGAAGCGCAAAGCCAAACATCCATCCAAGAAGAGAGCCCGTGAGGGCAAAGACGAAGATGGTATAGACCGAGACGTATTTGAGCTCATATATGTCGAGCGGCATGATGCGCGAGTGCAGGTACAGCGCGACTCCCGACACGAGGCCCACAAAGAATGCCTCGCGCCTGCCAAGGAGAATCGCCGTGACGGCAATGGGCGCGAGCGCGCTGATCCCGTACACCATAAAGCCATTTGGCAAGGCAAGGCTGACAATGCCGAGCTGCGTAAAGATGGTCGTCACGCAAAGGAGCATGATGACGGCAAGCACCATCCAGCGGCTTCTGTTGTCTGTCTGGGCAAGCACGCCCCTATAGCGAGGCTTCTTCTCTTTGCGCCTCTTCGCAGGCTTGGTGGCTGGGCTCGAAACCTCTTCTGCAGGGGCAAGCTGCCCCTCGGCCAAATCAGGTTCCTCTATATTGTTCTCTTTCTTAAAAAGCGTGTTACAGGCCATAAGCGTGGCCCTGTACTAGCGCTCGATCTTCAGCACGTCGGCAAAGCCCGTCATGTCAAAGACGTCCATGACCTCGTCGCAGGGGTGCAGAAGGCGCATGGTTCCGCCCAGAGAGACAGCACGCTTGTCAGCAGCAACAAAGACGCGCAGGCCTGCGGACG
>JAFUBJ010000349.1 GCA_017460265.1 Atopobiaceae bacterium
AGAGTTCGTAGAGCATCTCGGACATGAGGAGGCTCAGGAGCCAGAGCGAGTGGTAGCCATCGTTGAGGGTGCCTGGCTGACCAAAGGGGTAGAAGAGATCAAAGAGCTCACTGACGCCCTCGTCATCCTGGCAGAGCCCTATGGAGGTCACCCCGTCCAGGCGATGGAGTCCTTCCAGCAAGAGGCGTTGGTCTGGCCTTACGAAGGTGCTGGCAACGGCGGCAAACAGCACGACGTCCCCCTCGCCGACATGTTGTGCCTGCATCGCCTGCATCTCCTCGTTTTTAAAAAGGAAGGTCGCGACGCCGCGGGCCATGAGGTCCAGCTGCAGGGTGTAGAGGTCGGCAAGCGCATGCTCATCGCCGTAGATGACGACCGTGCGGGCATTGTCCATGAGCCTCACGATCTGCCAGAGCAAGTCATGGTCGAGGGACTCATAGGTGGCACGCAGGTTCTCGATGGCGTTTTGGTAGATGGTCTCAAAGATGTCTTTGGTGCCGCCACCGTAGACAGTGGCATGGGCAAACGCGCGCCGATGGTAGACCTGCTCAAGGTCGCGCGAGAAGGAGGTGCGGAAGTCTTCGAAGGACGCGTAGCCTGCTTTCTTTATGAAGCGACTCACGCTCGCAGGGGAGATGCTTGCCTCATGGGCGATCTGCTCGAGGGAGAGAATGGGGCCCGCTTCGCCCTCATCTGTGGTATGGCGAAAGATGGCGTTGATGATGGCCTGCTCGTTGACGTTGAGCACCTGGGAGTTGCAATAGTTGATGAGATTAATAACGCGAATGATATCTGCAGCAGCGCGCTTTCTTCTCATTTCAAAGCCTCCGATGCGTGCGTACGGTCTGTTGAACTGCAAGCAGGTAACCCTACCAGATGGTAGGCGATGCCTGTGGGTGCGGCTACGTCCCCTAGGCGTGCGTCTGCACTTTTGCGGACACTGGCGCAGACAAGACAAGGTGTAGCGCTTGTGACAAGGCCTTCACGCTACAATACAGTGAACGATGTAAGGGGAGATGCACGCCGTGCAGGCTGTTCGCAAGATCAACAACAACGCCGCCATCTGCGTGGATGGCAAGGGCAGAGAGCTTGTTGCCTTGGGAAAGGGCATCGGCTTTGGCCAGCTGCCGCGCGAGGTCGGCCTGGCCGAGATAAATCGCACCTTCTATGGCGTGGACGAGAAGTACCTGAGCCTCATTGGCGAGATGCCCGAGGACGTGCTCGAGTTCGCAGGTCAGCTCGCCGACGTGTGCCGCGCGACGCTCTCCTACGAGCTGAGTCCCAACCTCCCCATCACGCTTGCCGACCACATCGCCTTTATGATCAAGCGCGCCCGCGAGCACATGGTGGTGCAGATGCCGCTTGCCTACGACGTGCAACAGGCGCACCCGGCTGAGTACCGGCTGGGCGAGATGGCAGTGCGCGGGGCTCGCAAGACCTTTGGCGTGCGCATCGACCGCCACGAGGCCGTGGGCATAGCCCTGTCCATCGTAAACAGCGCCCTTACGCAAAGCGAGCGCACGGCCAGGAAGGAGCGCGATACGGCCGTGCTGCTCGAGGCCATCACGCGCATCGTGGAGGAGGAGTTGGGCATCACGGTTGACCGCAACTCGTTTGACTACGCCCGGTTTGCGACGCACGTGCAGTACCTCATCGATCGCGTGATTGCAGGCGAGCCCATCGCCACGCAGAACGAGCAGCTCTACGACGAGGTGGTTGCGGGCTACCCAGAGGCGGCACACTGCGCCCGCAAGGCTTCGGCGCTGATAGAGAGGCGTTTGGGTGGGGAGCTCACCA
>JAFUBJ010000350.1 GCA_017460265.1 Atopobiaceae bacterium
AGATAAGGGCCCTCATCGGCGAAAAGTGCCAGGACATCTCACGGCCTCTCGATGGCATGCCCATCAAGGAGCTGGGCCAATTCATCATAGATGCTAACCAGGTTGTTACCGAGATTAATGAGATGGTTGCCAGCATGAATGCAACCACGCAACGAACGAGGCGACTGAAAACAGAGCTCCGCAGGGCCCTGTGCGTTGAGATGTCGAAAAGGGTCCGATCTGAGCATGATGCCGATATACAGAGGCGCAACGAGATTGCACGGGATTTTCGCACTTTGCAGGAGGAGATAAGCGCAGACGAGGCTCGTAGTAAGAGGCCAAAGCGCGATGCTGTTGCAGACATGTTCGAATCCCTGCTTAGGCGCATGTTCGGCAACAAGTACACCTTCGACAAGGAGCGCTTCTGCATCTTGTTCGGACAGAACGCGATGCAGGAGGAAGCGGAACAAATATTGAGCGACGGGGAAAAGTCTGTCGTAGCATTCTGCTTCTATGTCGCCTCGACATATGAGCTCTTCTCAGACGAGGACGACGCACAGAGGCTCTTCTTTGTGATCGACGACCCGATATCGAGCCTCGACTACCACTGCGTCTACAACGTTGCTCAGACAATAAAGGACCTCGGCGGGCTGTTCGGCATACAGGGCAAGAACCTGAGGTTCCTCGTGATGACGCATAACAGCGCCTTCTTTAACATGCTGTGCCGCAACAAGATCGTTGATGCGAGTTACTCGCTTCACGACGGCAGCTACCAGCAGGTCAAGCACAACGGAATTACCCACTATGACGAGCATCTTAGAGACATCAATACCGTCTTCCAAGGCGGTGCCATAACTCACACCACTGGCAACTCAATCCGCCAAGTCATAGAGGGTATCTGGCATTTCGACGATCCAACGGTCGACAACCTTGCCGACTACCTGAATCAGCCACAGTGTTCAGACCTTGCAAGCTGCGATTACCTGTATTTGCTTTGCAATGACCAGTCACATGGGGCTGCATCTGCAGAGCTTGATCCTCCCATCGATGATGCTGGGATGAGGCGTGCTTGCGAGACGGTCCTTCGGCATGTGAATCAGCGATTCCCCGGCCAGTTGAAAGCTTCGGAAATCACCTTCGTAGAGCAGGCAGCGCATTAGCCTAGCCATCAACTTGTGACACACCAAGACAATGCCCGTACCGGTAAGGTGCGGGCATTGTTCGCCTTTGCCCGCCCCACGAGACGAAAAGAAAGCCGGTACAGCATGGACGATGAGACCAATGGCAGCTAGGAAGCCACGCAGGGCGCGCAGGACTGGGCGCAGCAAGAGCAGCAACAGGAAGGCACGCAACCCCAGTAAGAGGTGGCCGGCAGCGTCCGCAATGCTGTAGCAGACAATGAGAAGGAGACCCACGGAGCAGTACGGATTGACTACGACCGCAGCAGCTGGGTTGCGCACGCGACCAAACGGGCTCCGTGAAGGATTGCTGTATGGCCTCATTCCTGACCTTTTCGTGCCGTCTCTGCTGACAGCACGACAGAGTCCCGTCCCCACAAGCGTTAGGGGTGCCTGCGAGTGCGGGACGGGCGGCGGAGGGGCTTGGCCTCCGCCGTGACGCGGCCTCGTCGCGTGCCCTCACGGCACCTGACCTGCACAAACACTCCACACAAGGAAAAGCGCCCGCCTGGCGAGCGCTCCCGGGTTGTGCCTGTGGCGCACATGGCTACCCCTGCCAGACCCCGCGGACGTGGTGGACGCGCACGCGCCCCGCATCGAGGTTCAGGCACACGCTCATCACGTCGAAGCGCACGTGCTCTGGGAGGGGGACGTCCGCCATGAGCGCTGAGCACACGCACATGGCGGCGCCGCGCGCGGCGACCTCGTCGTCGCACATCCCCTGGACGTCGTCGAGCGTGAGCTCGAAGCCCTCCACGGGGATTGGCAGGACGCATACGGTCACGGGCAGGTCGCCCTCCATGCAGGACAGCACGTCCTCCCACGGGGTGGCGTCGACGTGGGTGAAACCGACGTGCGCGAGCGTCTCGGCCGCCACCTCCATGCAGTCGCGGGCGTAGTCCCCCGTGACGAGGGACTCGGACTTCCACCTCTCGCGGATGGCGGCGGTCGGCGCGATGGTTGCGTTGCTCATGGTGTGCCCCTTTCGGGTCGGGTTGAGGGTCGGCTTGTCCTTCCCTCGGACGGGGGCGACAAGGCAAGCGGCATGCCCGGAGCGCGCCCGTTTGCGGGTGGGGCGCGGTGCGCGGAGGGCATGTCGCGCCAGGCGACGGGAGGCGGCGCTAGGGGTGCCTGCCGCCTCGGAGGAGCCTGTGCCATGCTGCCCCGGTCCGAGGGCCGGGAGTCGTTCTCACGGCTCGTGTGCTGCGGGCTTTCGACGGCCCGGCGAGGATAGCGGGATTCTTAGACATCCCCGGCGCAGCCGGGGTGTCGGAAGGTCGCGAGGACCGGCCCGCAGAGCGGGACGCGCCGGGGTTTCCGTCAGAGCAACCGCCGTAAAATCGATACTGGCATCAGGCTGAATGGAGGGAACATGGGAAGCTGGATACACCAGAGGCATATCGACGAGACGGTCGGTTGGTTCGTCAGGAAGGCGTTGCCCGATCCCGAGCCCGGCTGGGAGGATCTCCCCTGGAGAATCGAGGAGATGGGCCGCACGGATGACCATGGCTTCTGGTGGACCATCGCGGTCGACATCCCGACGTCGGTCAGGGGTCTGGACTGTTGGCTGTCCTTCCGCATCGTCGAGCCCGGTGGCGGGATGCGCGAGAGCTATGTTGAGCGCGTCCATGCCGTCAGGTCGGGGCGTGGCGAGTACGAGGATGACGTATACGTCTGGGACGAACACGAGGACATGTGGGTCACCGCGCCGAAGGATGACGACGAGGAAGAGGACAAGTGACAGCCGCACCTGCCTCCGCGGCCGAGGGAGCCACAAGTCGGCAGGCCCTCACGGCTGGTGCCAGAACGCCGCCGCGCCCATGGCGAGCCCCCCACGAGCCATGCGGCGGCGTCGCGCGCTGGGGCATGGCCAGCGCGCCGCCCTCGTGGCCTCGTCTCCACGAAAACTGCACGTCGGGAGGGGTGTTAGCCCCTCCCTCCATGTCCTGTCAGCTGGTCGCGCTACGCACCCAGCGCCCGCATCCTCCCTCCTGTCGGCATGTGGTAGCCCACGGCCTCGCACCAGTCGGAGAGCACCCTGCGCTGCGAGGCGGTCACCTGCCTGTTGTGGCTCTGGAACGCCTGACGCACCGTCCTGTTGCGCACCTCGATGGTGACCAGCGACTCATTGGGCTTGCTCGACTTGCGCATGAGCCAGAGGTCGGTCTGGCCGTTGGCGTACTTGTCGATGAATCCTGCCACGCAGTTGTGCTGCGCGTTGGCCTCGTCGATAATCTCCCGAACGCTGGCAGCGGGGCGGATGACGTACCCGTCGGACTCGAAGCCGTTGCCCTCAAGCTCTGCCGCCCTACGGGCGATTGCCTCGTCGCTCGCCTCGTGGAGGCGTAGCTCCCGCTCGTGCTCTAGGTCTGCGAGGAGCGCGGCGGGGTCGGCGGGGTACTTGTCATCGACGGCGCCTCTCATCCTCTTTTGCATGTCGATGGCGTCAGCCCACAGCTGGACGTTGTAGGAGCGGGTGCGACGGCGCTGTGCGGGCAGGTCGAGCAGGGAGAGCGCGTACTCGCAGGCGCGGCGAGGCTCGAAGGAGACGCCCCTCCACTCAAGCGAGCGCAGGGCGCACGCGAGCCTCGGCAGGAAGTCGGACGTGCCTCCCCTCGGGTGCTCGGCTGCCTTGTCAAGATACCCGCGCAGGAGGTCGCGCGTCACGTCGTGGCCGAACGACTCCGCGAGCCGCGAGATGTAGAGCCTGTCGCGGAAGCACTCCGCGCACGCCTCGTCGCGTCCCTCACCGTAGAAGCTTGATAGGTGCAGGGCGGCCGAGAGCGCTTCCCTGCTATGGTTGTGACCCATCACAGGCTCCACGAGCCTCCACACGAGGCCGACCTGCTCCCACGTGCCGTTGAGGTTCCATTTGGCGTTCGCCCCCATGCGAGATGCCGCCCACGGCTCCACACGCACCATGTCGCGCTTGCACATCTCACGGAAGTCGCCGCAGTTGAGCAGCGCCACGATTGCCGCGCGCCCCTTGGCGTCGTAGTCCTGCAGCGGGCGTACGCTCCATGGCGGGGTCAGCGCATCCCCCGTGGCTTCCTTGCAGAAGGTGCCGAGCCTCGCCGTGGTGAGCGCGTGGCGGCTCCCTGTGCGCTCGTCGGTGACGTAGTACTGCCCCTGCGTCACGAGTAGCACGAGCAGCTGCGAGCGGTTGCCGCACCTGCGTCTGAACGCGCAATCCGCGCCGTCCGAGAGCACGCGCTCCCACTCGGGTTCGGGTTGTGCCTTCTTGGCTTTGGCCGCGCTGGGCGTGTCGATGTCTCCCCTCACGATGAGGTCTCGGACGCCGATGGTCGCGTCGATGCCGAGGTCGAGCGTAAGCTGGGTGCTCATTTGCGTGTCCTCCCGTCTGGTCAGGCGGGGGAATCCCCTTCGGTCCCCCTGCGGGGAGGCCATGCAAGGCGGGGGCACACGGGTGGGCTGGGCAGTGCCTCCGCCGTCACCGGGAGCGGGAGGTGGGAGGGGCCCGCGACGGTGTGCGAGGCTTGCCAGCAGGGGGACCGAAGGGGATTAGAGAGTTGCCCTTGGGTGGGGTGACGGGGCGCCGATCACTGCTCGGCGGGGCGTCGCAGGAGCATTAGTCGACATGTCCTGCGGTAGAATTAACTCGGGCATAGTTATAAGGAAGACGAGGTCGCATGGTCGCTGATATCGACGTTACATTGCTGGTGGAGGAGCTCTGCCGCCACGACTCCGAGACCGAGTGGATCGAGTTCAAAGCGAACAACTCGAACCCGGAGATGATTGGCCAAAGGATCAGTGCCCTCGCCAACTCCGCGTGTAGGCTCGGTATCCCGACCGCGTACATGGTCTGGGGCGTTGACGACGAAACGCACGAAGTGGTCGGCAGCTCGTTCAGGTACAGGCTTGAGAGGCGGGGGAACGAGGAGCTCGAGAACTGGCTCCACCACCAGCTCACGGACAACGCCTCCTTCGAGTTCGTCGAGGACGAGATTGACGGCAAGCATGTCACGGTGCTCATGGTCCAGGCAGCCTTCTACCACACGGTCGACTTCGAGAGGGTGCCGTACGTGAGGGTCGGCAGCTACACCAAGAAGCTGAGGGAGTATCCTGCCATCGAGTCCGAGGTGTGGGACCGCATAACCAAATCCGATTTCGAGAGCGTCACGGCACGAGGAGGCCTCGGCCTCTCCGACGCCCTGTCCCTTCTCGACTATCCGAAGTACTTCGACCTGCTCGGCACGCCGATGCCGCAGTCTCAGGACGAAGTCGCCCACTACCTCTGCGACGACGAGATCCTCTCGCGCCAGGATGACGGGCGCTACGCTGTCACGAACCTCGGCGCGCTCCTGCTCGCCAGGCGCCTCAGGGACTTCCCGTCGGTCGCGCGCAAGGCGCTGCGTCTCGTACAGTACGAGGGCCGGGGGCGCACAGAGATGCTGCGTAGCAGGGACTACGACGGAGGATACGCTGTCGAGTTTGAAGCGGCCGTCGACATGGTGATGGCTCTCACGCCCGCGAGGGAAGACATCGTCGGAGCCGTACGGCGGCAGACGACCGCCTACCCCGAGAGGGCGGTTCGCGAGATTCTTGCCAACGCCCTCATCCACCAGGATCTCGCGGTGACGGGCAGCGGCCCCGTGGTCGAGGTGTTCTCTGACAGGGTCGACTTCACGAACCCCGGGACCTCCCTGGTAGACCTCATGCGACTGGTCGACAACCCTCCGAAGTCAAGGAACCAGAGGCTCGCCAGCCTCATGAGGCGCTTCCGCTTTTGCGAGGAGCTCGGCACCGGCTGGGACAGGATCATCTCGTCGTGCGAGGCCTCCTACCTTCCCGCCCCCAAGGTCGTGGAATACGAGGAGGCGGGCGGCAGCGTGCGGGTCTCCCTCATGTCCTACGTGCCCTACCGCTCGATGGATGCGTGGGACCGCGTTATGGCCTGCTACTGGCACGCCTGCATCTGCTTCACGAACGGCGACGTCATGTCCAACCAGTCCCTGCGTGCCCGCTTCGGCGAGGGTGGCCCCAGCCCGTCGACTGTCTCCAAGCTGTTGTCAGCTGCGGTCGAGGCCAGGCTCATCAAGCCGGTTGATCCTACCACGGCACCTCGGTACATGCGCTATGTGCCTGTCTGGGCGTAAGCCAACTTTCCCGTAACTTTCCCCAGCAAGCCCTCTCGTGTGATATTCGCAGGTCACCAATCCATTAGATGCCGTGCTCAACTTTCCCGCAACTTTCCTGCCCAACGGGAAGCCGCGCTTGGCACAATCGTGCTTGCTTTCCGCGCGCCAACTTTCCCGCAACTTTCCTAGCAAGAATCTACATACAAGATATTGCGTCCACAAACTTGTACATTACTAGAAGACACAATATATGGTGTCTCTTTAACTTTCCACAGCGCTTTAGGCACACGCAGCAGACACCGAATCCCTACGGCAGCCGGCCCTTCTCCAGGAGCTCCTTCACCACCGTCTTGCGGTGCACGCGTATGTTGCGCCCCACGTAGATGTGCGGCAGCGCCGCGCAGATCTCGTACGCCTTGGTCCTCCCCACGCCGAACACCTCGCTGATGTCCCTGGGCGAGAGCCACTCCGGCCGGTCGTTGAGCGCCGAGTTGTTCTTGAGCGCCCCGGCCCTGCTTGCATGCTCCACCATGTTCGTTCCTCCTCCCGCTGGCCTCCTTGCAAGGGGAGGTTACGCCCTGTCCGCCGCGTGCCGGGCTGTCCGCAGGCCATGAGACGGCCCGGAGCGGCTGCTGGCGGAAGCTTCACGAGACGAGCACGAGCCTCGGCCTCCCGTCCCGTGCGACAGTCCGTCCCCGGGATGCCGACGGGGTCGGCGGCACGGGGTCCGGTGCCTCCGTGCTGTCCCTCTCCGACATCGCCCTCGCGACGACCTCCGCGGCCTGCCGCCTCGCGGTCGGGTCCGCACTCGCGTAGACGTTGAGCGTGACGGTCGCGTCGGCGTGCCCCATGAGGGAGGCCACCGTCTTCACGTCGACGCCTCGGGCGATGAGGTAGGTGGCGTAGGTGTGCCTGAGGTCGTGGAAGGTGACGCGCCTCCCCTGCGTCCCGACGAGGTCGAGCTGCTTGGCGAGCGACGTGAACTCCTTGCCGACCGTGCTGGGCGTGCACCAGCGCCCGTTCGTGTTGCCGATGACGAAGAGCCCAGCGGTGCCGGTGTCGCCCGCGGCCATCGCGACTCGCGCGAGGCGTTCGGCGAGCCTGCGCTTGAGGTCGGGCTCGAGCGGGATGTCCCTGCGGCTGGTCTCCGACTTCGGGGCCTTCTCGTAGGTCTTTCCGTTCGCCTCGGCTATGGCGTTGCGCACCATCACGAGGTCGTTCTCGAGGTCGACGTCGCGCCACCTGAGCCCGCAGACCTCCTCCCGGCGCATGCCGCACGAGAGCGCGAGCCTCACCGCGAGTGTGAGCTCTGTGTCGGCCATGTCGTCGAGGGCCCCGAGCAGCCTCCTGCGGCCGGCGTCGTCGAGCGCGTTCGGCTCCCGGCGGCGCCTCTTCGGTGCGCGCACGGACTTGGTGAAGGGACTCCGTGCGACGGCGCCTATCTCCACGGCGTAGGACATTGCCTGCTTGAGGAGCCTGTGGTCCTTCGCGACCGAGTCCGCGCAGAGGCCGTCGACGTTGAGGAGCCCGTCCTGCATGTCCAGGATCATCTCGGCGGTGATCTCGTCCATCCTGGTGCCGAGCAGGTAGCGGCAGGCGTGCTGCGCGGACGCCCTGTAGCCGGCGGCGGTGGTGTGCTCGATCTGCCCCGAGCCCTCCAGGTTCGAGATGAATCGCTCCAGGAAGTTCTCGACGAGCATCTCGTCCTCGTCGAGCTCGATGACGCCCCCGAGCTCCGCGCGTCTTGCCTCCTCCTCGAGCTCCTCGGCGATTTCTGCCGCCCGCTTCCTGGCGGCCCTCTTCGAGGTGGCCTTGAAGCTTCGCGAGAGCTCCTTCCAGTTGTCGCCCTCCTTGTAATAGAACCTCGCCTGCCACCTGCCGTCGCCCCTCTCGCGCAATGCGGGGTTCGAATACTTCCTCCCCATGACCGCTCCTCTCGTTTTGACCGGTAGTTTGACCGGAAGTTGACCGGAAACGGATTCGTTTCGGCGATTGGAACGGTACAACGCGGACGAGAGACTTGCGCGCGAAACCGCAGGTCATCGGCCGATTCGTGACTTGACGAACAATTCGGTACGGGTTATGTTTGCCCAGTTGGACTTTTTCGGGACCGTGAGGCCGCTGGTTCGAATCCAGTCGTCCCGACCAGAAATCGCAGGTCAGAGGCTACGGCCTCTGACCGTTTTTGCAAATTATGACTTGTGCATGATTGGATAATGACTAAATGTAACCCCGAAGCACATTCGGCGGGCGATAACGTCCGCAAGTCTAACGGCGTTGGACCACGCGTTTTCGCATGTCCTTCGATCGAGGGTTGTTGGACAGGACAACAGAGCGCCGTCCAAATAATGCAGCAAGACGATCGTTCAGTTTTTTGTCTTAATTGGACCCTGCTTTATAGACAATTCGCTAATTAGTACCACTTTTTTGAGGTTTTGGAGACGCCTTATTTGATATGCATCTTTTCGAGCGATACGACCAGAATTGATATGCCATTTTACCTGCGGCTTTCTTTTTCAAATGTTTAACTATTTTGCGATAAGAAAAAGGCCGTCTCCAAAACCTCAAAAATGTGGTACAAATCGCAGACCAAGAATGTGCAAGCGCCCCTCGCGACCTCCCAGCAAGCATTTGGCATCATAATCCCGCCGAATTTGGACCACGTCAGCCCTTTGTTGTACGACAATTGCCTATAGATTGACTCCGGCTTGTCGACCATGGCGCGCAGGAACGGAATGGATATGAACGAGGATCTAGATGCCCTAGAGACAAGGATCCCCTTTGCGGTCCAGCTACCCACAGCCCAGCAGATAGCCGCCGGGCTGACCATCCTTGCGCTCATGGGTCCTGCGGCACTCGGTGGCATACCAGTACTACCCGTCACCATCCAGGACGAGCGGCGACGCCAACAGGACGAAATCCAGCAGACAAGCGAGTCAAGCGTTGGCATCTACCACAGCTCAGACGAGGCGGCTGTCGCACTCGCCGCGTCACAGAAGCGGCTCGCCAGTGTAAGCAGGGAGGTCAACAAGACCCATGAACGCTACGTCAGCGAGCAGGACATCGTCCAAGCCGCCGGCCGCGTTTTCGCTGACGAGGTACGACCCGAACTCAGCGGACGCTTCCTTTCCGCCCTCAACCACGTAGCAACCGACACGGCAGACCTCTGCATGCTACGCGACGACGAGACATACCTTGAGGAATACGAGACTCATCCCTACTGACGCAGCTGAGCGGCGCGGAATCATGCCGCCACCCTCTGAAGAGATAGCCTCCGGCCTCAGCCGCACGCTTCCATCAAAAGGATGCCTCCTACTTCTTGAATCCAAGAAGTAGGAGGCACTCATTTTTCAAGAGGGTTTGCTCTGTCTTCACCTTATTGAGTGATAAACGCCCAG
>JAFUBJ010000035.1 GCA_017460265.1 Atopobiaceae bacterium
GCTGGGAGCTGTCCGTTTGCGGTCAGGACGAGGCAGGCAATCGTGCGCATCTTGAGGGCGCCGACGATGTGTTGGCGTATCGCTCAAAACAGTTCAACATCGACCTTACCGCGCCAACCATCACGTGCGACTTTGACGAACGGCGTCGCAGCATGGCGACGGTGGAAGGAGAGGTGGCGTACTTTGCGTCAGAGCTTGACCTAACCGTGACCCTCTCAGATAGGCATCTTGACCAAGAATCTCTTGCTGTCGTGGTGGACGGAAAGCCGGTGGACACCGGCGCGTGGGATGTTGGCGAGGCTGAGGACGACACGGTAACCAAGACGCTGGTCGTGCACTATGCGGAAGGCCCACACCAGACGCCAGAGGTTTTGGCCTGCGACCACGCCGGACACCAGGCGCGGCTTGAGCCTGTTCCGTTTGTGGTTGACCGCACGGCGCCCGAGCTCTGTTCGGTGACAACGTCTGGAGAGCCTGCCGCGTATGGGCGCGAGCATCCTGGCGACGACCCGACCCTCTTCTTTGACCGTCCTACGTCCTTGACGTTTGACGTGCGGGACAATCTTGGCATCGGTTCGGTCAGGCTTGTCGACCCCAATGGCATCTACTCGGCCTCCGCAGAAGGCGAGGGCTTCGAGAGGGGCGATACGCAGGTGACGCTTTCCGTCGAGCTCAGGGAAGGTGACGGGACACAAGGCACCGCGTTTGGGCGCGACGCATACCTCGAGGCAACTGATCTGGCGGGAAACTACCGGATTTGGACACTCGACAGCAGCGGCAAGGTAGTTGACGAGACCGGGAGTAGCCCTGAAAACGTCTCTCTCAACAACGGTGGGCTGCATCCCACGGCGCTTGTCAAAGACACGGTTCCGCCGATGGTCATGCTGTCGGGTGTGGAGGCTGGCAGCTACTACAATGCCGCCCAGCTCCTTCATGCTCAGGTGGAGGAGCTCAACGTTGCATACCTCCAGCGCTTTGACGCCTCGCGGTCGGTGCTGCGCATCACCTCCTGGACGGCAGACGCGCAAAGGCAGCCCTCCGTCCTAGAGGTGCCTCTATCGCTCTTTGCGGGTTCTGGCTCAAGCTATGCCTTTGACTACCCCTTTGCCGAAGACGGCCATTATGCCATCGAGGCGCAGCTTGTCGACATGGCCAACAACGTGTCGGCGAAGGAGTTCATTGGGGAGTTTACTATCGACAAGACCGCTCCGGCCATCACGTTGTCTTGGGATAGCGACGCGGCGCCAACGGATGGATACTTCAACACCCCACGCACGGCCACGATCGTTGTTCAGGAACACAACTTCGACCCTGGGCTCATAGACGTTGACACCACGGGCAGCGTGAGTTCGTGGAAGAGCATAGGAGACGTGCATACCTGCGAAGTCAGCTTTGGAGAGGGTGGGCCCCACAGGCTTGTGGTGGGCGGTCGCGACCTTGCGGGAAACGTCGCCAATGCGCTCAAGGAGCCTGTGTTTGTTGTCGACACGACGCCTCCCTCCATCAGCTTTGGGGGAATGGCCCAGCGTTCCACGGCGCAGGGAGAGACAACGGAAAGCATCCTCGAGCAGGGTGGGGCATACAATGGTGCGGTGGCTCCGTCCGTCACGTTTGACGACGATCGCGACCTCGACGTGGAGTCGGTCTCCCTTTCGCTCAGGGGAAGCAAGCTCGGCGAGGTAGGAGAGGCCTTTCCCCATGAGGTGGCAGGCGGCAGAAGGTCGTGGGTGGTCACCTACGAAGACCTTGGGCGGACCAAAGAAGAGGGTGGCCTTCCTTACGACATCGGCGTGGACGACGTGTATACCCTCGTCGCTCGCGTTCGCGACCTAGCGGGCAACGAGGCGGAGTCCTCCATCTCCTTCTCGGTCAACCGGTACGGTTCGAACTACCTCGTGACGGCCGTGGAAGGGGGAAGGGAAGTCGACCTTTCGGACAATCCCATCCTAAAGGACGCTCCAACCATAACGGTGCGCGAAATCAACGTGAGTGGCGCAGACCCTCAGGGGACCCAACGCGTCCTCAAGGAATATGCAAACAGGACGAGCGTGATGGAGCGCCACGATGACGGTCTGGGTGGCTTTAGCCTTAAGGAAATCGCACATGACGTCGACAACCATGGATGGGCGGAGTATGTCTACACCATAAAGAGCGCCAACTTTGGCAAGGGGAGCGACTCGGACGCTGGCGATGGGGGACAGGGAACGTATCGCATCAACGTGACGTCCGATGACCGTGCGGGAAACGCGAACACGACCGCGGAGTATTGGTGGAGCGATGCCGCGCGCGAAGAGGCCAAGGCAAAGGCGGCAACCGCATCGTTCACGCTTGACGAGCTCGGCCCCGCCATAGACAGCGTCGACGTGCCCGCTCGCGTTGAGCCAGGTACTTCGTACGAGGCTTCGTTTCATGTGACCGATGCCATTACCCGTGGAAATGACGTGGAGGTATGGGTCGATGGCCAGCGCGTTCCCGTGCAGCACGAAGGCCGTGACCTTTCCTCGGGAGAGCTGGTGGGGGA
>JAFUBJ010000351.1 GCA_017460265.1 Atopobiaceae bacterium
AGGCGGTGCTCGGCCGCTACGTGAAGGCCGTGGGCCAGCGGGTCGACTCCGGCTCGCTCGTCGCCTCGGGCACCGACGCCATGAACGACGCGCTGATCTCGGCCACCACGCTGGTGGGGGCCGGCATCTTCCTGGCCACGGGCATCCCCAACCCGTCCATCTCGGGCATGCTCCTGACCATCGACATCGTCATCACCTTCCTCACCCTCACCAAGCGCATTGCCGGCTCCATCGGCCAGATCTCCCACCAGATCAACTTCGTGGTCATGGGCCTCGCCGGCGCCGAGCGCATCTTCCAGCTGCTTGACGAGGTGCCCGAGACTGACGAGGGCTATGTCGAGCTCGTGCGCGTGCGCATGGACGACGACATGGTCGACGTGCTCGGGGAGCTTGAGCCTACCGACCGCAGTGGCATCTGGGCATGGAAGCATCCGCACCAGGCCGAAGGAACGGTGGACTACGTCCCGGTCATGGGAGACGTCATCTTGGACGACGTTGACTTTGGCTACGTGCCCGAGCACATCGTGCTACACAACATCTCGATCGACGCCTTCCCGGGTCAGAAGGTCGCCTTCGTTGGCGCGACGGGTGCGGGCAAGACCACCATCACCAACCTCATCAACCGCTTCTATGACATTGCCGACGGCAAGATGAGCTACGACGGCATCAACAGCAACAAGATCAAGAAGGAGTCGCTGCGTCGCTCGCTCGGCATCGTGCTGCAGGAGGTCAACCTGTTTACCGGTACGGTCATGGACAACATCCGCTATGGCCGTCTGGACGCCACCGACGAGCAGTGCATCCAGGCCGCAAAGCTCGTGGGTGCCCACTCGTTCATCTCGCGTCTGCCGCAGGGTTACGACACCATGCTCACCGACAATGCCGAGAGCTTGTCGCAGGGCCAGCGCCAGCTGCTTTCCATTGCCCGCGCGGCCGTGGCCGATCCTCCGGTCATGATCTTGGACGAGGCCACGAGCTCCATCGACACGCGTACCGAGCAGATCGTGAGCCGTGGCATGGATGCGCTCATGGAGGGCCGCACGACCTTCGTCATCGCGCACCGTCTCTCCACCGTGCGCAACTCCGACGTCATCATCGTGCTCGACCACGGACGCATCATCGAGCGCGGCACGCATGACGAGCTGATTGCCAAGAAGGGCACGTACTACCAGCTCTACACGGGAGCGTTCGAGCTCGAGTAACGCTTTCTGGGCTCGTCATGTGTGACGCAAGCGCACTCCGCGGTCCAAAAGCCGCGGAGTGTTCTCCTTAAGGCACGCATGACGAGCTGATTGCCAAGAAGGGCACGTACTACCAGCTCTACACGGGAGCGTTCGAGCTCGAGTAGGGCTACCTCCGGTCTTTGAGTCTGTACGGGAGGGGTCTTGCGGGTTTCTCGCGAGGCCCCTCCTTTCGTGTGCTCACCTTCATCGTCGCGACACACGCCGGCGAGGTTCTTGCGTTAGCATGTACCAGTTCACAACGCTCAAGGAGGAATTCCATATGGCTCTTGAATCACGTAAGCTCACGCGCCGCGCGTTTCTCGGTGCCGCCCTTTCCCTGTCGTTTGGCCTTGCCGCATGTGGCGGCTCCAAGGAAGGGGAGCAGGCGGAGACTGCCGCTACGGACGCACCGTCCGAGAACGTCGCTCCCGGCACCGTTGAAAACGGCGTGCTTGTGGCTCCGCTTGACAACGCCTACGCCACGGGCATGCACTACGCCACCATCGAGGTGCAGGACTATGGCACCATCAAGTTGGAGCTCAACGCGGACATCGCGCCTATCACCGTCAGCAACTTCGCCGACCTCGTGGAGAGCGGCTTCTATGATGGCCTTACCTTCCACCGCGTCATCAAGGGATTCATGATTCAGGGCGGCGATCCCAACGGCAACGGCACGGGTGGATCGAGCCGCATCATCAAGGGAGAGTTCTCGGCAAACGGCGTCGTGAATGCCATCCAGCACAAGCGTGGCGTCATCTCCATGGCAAGG
>JAFUBJ010000352.1 GCA_017460265.1 Atopobiaceae bacterium
GGAAGCCTTCATGCGTCTTGCCCTCGATCCGGCAGGTGGGTGCGACCCGGCGGGGTCCTTTGTCTCCTGCCCCTTTGGCGGGCACTTCTTGCAGCTTGCAGACGGGGCGATCTGGCCCTGTCAGGTGACCGCGCACCATGGTCCGCTCGCGGAGCGCTTTGGTCTCGACCTGCATGCCAGTGCCGACGATGCGCTCCCGCTGGACTCCATAGGCTCGGTGGACCAGATAGAGACCTTCCGCCGGAGGCCGCACCCGATGTGCCGCCATTGCAACAACGGTGCGCTCACGGTCGCGCCGTGGGAACGGTCCAAGCTCGAGGCGGGGGAGTGGCTCGCATGACGAACGTGAGAATCGGATGCGATGGCCCGCACCATGCGGCGGACGCGTCGCCTGAGGTCGTGGATTCGTGCCTTGATCCGCAGGTCGTTGCCCGACAGGTCTCTGCCGACGGCACGCGCAAGTATGTGGTGAGGTTCCCTGATGGTGCGTTGGCCGAGGTGGTGGGCATCCCGTACGGTGACCCCGCCGCTCCGTCGCGGCTCACTGCCTGCTTCTCCACGCAGTCGGGCTGTGCCATGCGGTGTGCCTTCTGTGCCACGGGGAGGCTGGGGCTCACACGCAACCTCACGGCCGCCGAGTTAGTCTGGGAAGTCGCACTCGTGGGCCGCGACTTTGGACGGCAGGTCGACTGCGCCATCGCCATGGGGCAGGGTGAGCCCCTGGCCAACTATGACGCGCTTGTTGATGCCATGGCCGACATGAGGGCCGACGACGGGCTTGGGGTCAAAGACCTCACGGTCTCGACCTGCGGCATTCCAGAAGGCATCCGGTCGCTTGCGGCGGATCGGGCACCGGTGACGCTTGCCGTGTCGCTGCACGCTGCACGACAGGAGCTGCGCGACGAGCTGATGCCCGGCGTGCGTGCCTTTTCGCTTGGGTGCCTGCACGATGCGCTTGCCTACTACAACGCGACGGCAGGCAGGTACGTGGTCGTCCAGTACCTCATGCTTGGCGGGGTCAACGACGGCCACAATGATCTGGAAGCCCTCGTGGCCTTCTGCCAGGGGCTTGACGCACGCGTTTCGCTTTTGCAGTACAACCGTGTCGAGGGCATCCCGTTTGTTCCCAGCACGTTTGGGGCGGCTGCGCTCTGGTGCATGGAGCTCAGCGATCGAGGGATTCCCGCAGGCGTCAACAACCCGCGCGGGGCAGACGTCCACGCCGCCTGCGGCCAGCTCGCGGCGCGGACGTAGTGCCTGAATCAGAGTGTGTCAGGGGCTGTCCTTCTGGCGCACCGGGCCCCTTTAGGCAGGGTAGGCCACAATGGCGCAATCTCCGATGCACTCCTCCCCATACCAACGCAAGCCACCCGCGACGGCCTCCAGCTCGTCGTCCGAGAGCTCGTAACCCTCCGCCTTGGCAAGCTCCAGCAATTCCTCCGGTGTCTTGCAGCCCTTTGCCTTTGCCTGCTGCTCGGGTGTCAGGTCTTCAAAGTTCATGCAAGGTCCCTTCGATCGTGTCCGTATGGCGGCCGTGCCGAACGCTGCTGTTGCGCTTGCC
>JAFUBJ010000353.1 GCA_017460265.1 Atopobiaceae bacterium
CGTCTTCGCCTCTCAGCTGGAGGAGCGGCTCCAGGCGTACTTCGCGGTCGGAGGCCTGCCCGAGGCCGTGCGGACATATGCCGATGGCGACGGATGGGCGGAGGTCGACCGAGTGCTCTCCGACCTGCTCGACTCCTACGATCGCGACTTCGCCAAGCACGGAGGGGCGGCCATGTACGGAAAGCTCAGCCAGGTGTGGCACTCGCTCCCCGCGCAGCTCGCGCGGGAGAACAAGAAGTTCGTCTGGGGAGTCGTGCGCGACGGGGCCAGGGCGCGGGAGTACGAGGACGCGGTCCTTTGGCTCGAACAGGCGGGCCTGCTGCACAGGGTCATGTGCAGCTCGGGCCCAGCCATACCCCTCTCCGCGCACGACGAGAGCGCCTTCAAGGCCTACTGCCTCGACGGCGGGCTCCTGAGGAGGCTCGCCGGGCTCGGTCCCGAGTCCTTTGGCCATAAGGAACAGCTCTACGCCCAGTTCAAGGGGGCGTTTGCCGAGAACCATGCGCTCGGGTCGCTCCTGCGCCAGCTTGAAGTGACGCCTCGCTACTGGACCAACGACAAGCCGCGGCACGAGGTCGACTTCCTCGTTCAGGCAGGGGATGCGGTCATGCCCGTCGAGGTGAAGTCGGGCGAGGTGGTGAAGTCTGCTTCGCTTCGCTACTACGCCCGCAAGTACCCTGGGGAGACGCCGCTCAAGATGCGGCTCTCGCTACGAAACCTCGCCCTCGACGGCGACGTGCTCAACGTGCCGCTCTACCTTGCGGACCATGCGGTGCGCATTGCAAGGGGCGTGTTGCACAGAGAAGGCTCCGCCGCTTCCTGACGTGGGTACCAGCGGTATCGGGCTTGTAAAGTGTACATTTATCCGAGGTTATTCGGGCTCTTCTCGGAGAGGGCGAATAACTCGAAGGAAATGTACACTTCCGACTCGTAACGTCCAGATGGTCGAACCGTGAGCGCAACTGGACCAAAACCAGCTCTGCAAAGTCCGGATGGGCACCGGGAGCGCAACTGGACCAAAACTGGCCCCACGGGTCTTCGAGATCTCTCATCCGTGATGAACTTCACCATGGTGATCTACCCCATCAGCAAAGAGTTCGCTTACATCCGTAATCATGCAATCATGAGGATGAGGCGAGCAAAGGGGCTATCCCAAGCGCACAAGAACTTGGTGGTGAATCGTTAAAAGACGCACAAGAAGTGGCACAAGATAATCGCATCATTGGCCGTAACGCACAAGAAAAACCCAGAACGCACAAGAAGACGCATAATAAATCGATGCGCGAATCCTTAGCGCTCTCAGTCGGAACCCATCGTTGAACGCACGAGAACTATCATCGATGCTAGGTGAGACATACGATACGGTGAGATATTGGCTTAGGAAGCTGGAGCCTACTGGACACATCTGCAATGAAGGGCCGATTAATCACCGTTCCCCAGGTCACAGGTGTGACCCCCTGCAAGCTACTTGCAGATTCTTCCACAGCGCTCGCAACGATAATAGTTGTTGCCGGTATCCGGGTTGGTGCCCGCGTACTTGAGTGCAACGGCCCCACAATGCGGACAACTCGCCTCCGCCTCGACCATCCAGGCGGGATCTTGCCCACCTGCAACTGCGCTCAGCTCATCATCAGTCAGCTCGTAGCCTTCCTGCTTGGCAAGCTCGAGGATTTGCTCGGGTGTCTTGCCCTTGACCTTGACCTTTTGCTCGTCCGTCAAATCCGCGTAATTCATGTTCTGCTCTCCCTAGGCGCATGTGCTATTTGCGACACTGCATATTCTACGCGCAAGCGGACGGTTTCGTCTTGTAAAGCCCGCGGGCGTGTGGGGGACGTAGTAGTCGTGTGTGGAGCCCTGCGGAAGGGGTGGAGCGCCTGCCCACGGACTTGACGGCCAGGGAGGACAAACGAGACACGCTTGGCTCCACGTGCGACTCGTCCGTCATCACGCAAAGACAAATGAGACGCGTTTGGAGCAATGTGCGTCTCATTTGTCACGACGGGAAGGTTGGGTCGACCGATGTGGTCGTGTCAGGTTTAGCTAGTTGCGCTTCTTGTTGGAGCGCTGCCGCATCTGCCGCACGGTCACGAGAGGCACCGCATGCTGCCTCCTGTAGCGCTTTGGCGCTCGAGGGTACGGCTCGCCGATGACAAACGGCCGTCCGCTTTCCAGGACCTGCTTGATGCGCTTTTCGCTCATTCCCGGCGTGATGCGTATGGGCTTGATTTTCATGGGCGTCCTCCGCGCAGCGCTCGCTTTGGGCAAGTCTACCGCCTGAGAGGGACAGATAAAACCAGTCTGAGCAATCACGGTATGCAACCTTTAGGCGAACAATTGCGCATCTGGGCGACTTAAGAGACCTTAAACGGCGATGATGAACGTGGCACTAGAAAAGCCTTTTTGATGGAAGGAATTACCATGGAGGAAGAGGCAGCGCGCATCCAGGATGAAGAAGCTTCAGCAGAGGAAAGCTTCGGCGGGGAAACGGTTAATGAGCCCGTTGATGAAGCTGTTGTAATTGAAGAACCAGCTGTGACGAAGAAGCCGAAAGTCGGTCTTCGTGGTTTGGGAAAGTCTCTTGCCGTGGGCTTTGGTGGTCTAGCTGCATCCGCTGGAGA
>JAFUBJ010000354.1 GCA_017460265.1 Atopobiaceae bacterium
AACCTTGGGAGTGGCCCAAGGTTTTCAGCAAGGAAACATCTCTTTTCAATTGTGAAACAATCAAGCCACCTGTTTTACGCCTCTTTAGCCAGCGGAGCGTGCTCGGGCGCGAAGTGCCTTGGGCGATAGGTGCTCTGCTCGCCCTTTGTGGGCAGCTGGCGCATCTTCTGGCTTCCGCCTTGGATGACGGTCAGGAAGTCACGCGAGCTCTTCCGTGCTGCCTTAGAGGGATTGCGAGAGAACTCGTCGCCAATGAGGTAGTCAACGTAGGAGTTGGCGTCAACGACCTCCGGGTGGCCCGCATGGAGCTTAAACGGGATGAATCCCGTGGACCCCTCGAGGCCGTCAGGTTCGTCGATGGTCTCGATAGTGCCGATGGCGTCCGCAAAGACGGGGTTGGGATTGACCTGAGGCAGGCGCTCGTCCATGGCCTGAAGCGCACGCTCCCAGATGTCATCGCGGTCAAGCTCGGCCGCCGTACGATGCTCGGGATAGATTCCCACGTTGACCTCGGCGACGTTCCTCGAGATGTAGGCAGAGCGGCGGGACGCCTCGGTATCCTGCTCAAAGTGCGACGCGGCGGACGGGACGGACGATTCCAGAGACCCCGTCACGGGCTCGAAGTTCTCGTCGGGAATGTCCTCGATGGTCCTGATGGACGAGCTGAGGGCGTCGTTCCACCACGAGGTGCCCACGTCGCCGACGGTGCCGTCGGCACGCTCGATGACGGGCAGGCCCTCGAAGGGATTCACGCCAAGCCGCTCCGCAAGGGCGCTCGCGACGCCACCCGCGCGCCTGGTCTTGCGCTCGCGCTGCGTCTTTTTGCTGACGTACTTCTCGGCGATGTCGGAATAGTCGGTCGCGGCGTGGGCACCAACTGCGGGGGCGGCAGCCTTCTGCTCGACAACAGCCGGCTCGGGAGCGGGCTCCTGAACGCGAATGACGCCCGAGGCCTCCCAGTCGCGCACCGCCATGTGCCGTCCGCCCGGCCTAGAAGCTGCCACCGGCTGCGGCGAAGACAGAGGCGCCGGCTTCTGAAGAGGCTCGGAGCTCATGGCCATGACCTGCCTGATGGGCTCGACGTCCTTCTCCCCCATGCGCGCCTCGCGCACCTTTGCGAGGGAGGCCATGATCATGTGGACGCTCGTGGAGAGCGCGGCACCCGCCACGCACCCAAGCGTGAAGTACACGTACGGGGCAACGGTCCCCGAGGCCAACTCCTCACGGGGCAAACCATAGGCTGTGGTAGGAACTGCTCCCGCAGCTGCGCCGAGGAGTCCCGCATAGATGGCTGGGGTTCTGCCGCCTGCACTCATGTCCTCACACCTCCTGGGCAAAAGCCCGCTTCCCGGCAGAGAACCTCAGATGCTTTGGTTTAAAGGAAACAGCATCCCCGCAAGGAGGATCTTTCCCTTTGGCGATCACGGCGAGCTGCGTTTGAGGTCCTTGTGCCGTATATCTCAATGAGTCCAACCAAAAGGCCAGATAAAAGCAATATACACACAGGTAGCCCGATGATGCAAGCGACAATTGCATTTTCGGCGAAAAGGATGGCGTGCAGACACACCTTACCCCATACGCAGGACACATTAGGAACGGCCGTCCCACGAAAAGGCCCCCTCCGACCTTTTTGCCGGACGAAGGGGGCGACGCGTGCGAATCGGTATGCACACGGCGGCGTCTGTGGCGGGAAAGCCCAGTCCTACCCCAGTTACTCCCCGCTCTGCTGGGCCTTCTATGCCGAAC
>JAFUBJ010000355.1 GCA_017460265.1 Atopobiaceae bacterium
CAGGCCTTTGCCAGGGCAACGTTGCAGCAGCTGCAGGCCCCACAGCCGCAACCCATGAGCCGCTCCATCGACACCTGACAGGCTACGCCATGATCTTTCGCGATCTTTGCCACGGCCGCCATCATGGGAGTGGGTCCACAGGTATAGACCTGGGCATACGAGCGCCTCTTCAGAAGGTCGGACATGCCCTCCGTCGCAAACATCCCCTTGCCAAGGCCCGCTCCGTATGTTCCGTCGTCAGTGGTGAGGGTAACGATGCGCTCTGGGTCATAGCCACCCTCCCAACCGTTTTCGGGAAGCTGGACACCCCCGTAGTGCAAAACCTCGTCTGAGTCGGGAAAGACCATCATCGACTTGGTGCGTGCACCCACGACAACGTCAAAACCGATCCTTTGCTGCGCGAGCATGCGGGCGCAGGCAAGGATGGGCGGCAGCCCAATGCCGCCCGCAACGAGCAGGGCACGCCCTTCTCCCTTGGGAAGCGACCAGCCCTTGCCGCAGGGGCCGACGACGGTGGAGGTGTCGCCCACGCGCATCTGGCTCAGGCGCCTTGTGCCCTCCCCCACCAAGGCATAGAGCAGCTCGACTGAGCCGCCCTTGTTGTCTATGCGGGAAAACGAGAGAGGGATGCGCAGGATATGGGACCCATCCCCCGGAACGGAGAGGTTCATGAACTCGCCTGGTTGCATGTCGTGAGCCACAGACGAGCGAATCCTCATGCGGTAGACGCCCTCGGCAGCAGGCTCATTGAGCTCAACGGTAAAGTCATGCAAAGACGCTTGATCGGTATCCAACGGTCCTCCTTTCACGTGCTCAGAATCCAAGTAAGCCCCGAAGGGCTCATCCCTTCGGGGCAAAGCGAAGGCAGTGAGGCTATGCGACGACAACCCCGTCCGCAAGGGTGCGCTTGCCAGCCATGAGCACGTCCGTGGCGACGCCCGTCAGGTGCTGGCCTAGGAAGGCTGAGTTCTTCGACTTGCTCTGGAAGTAATCCTCGGTCACGTCGATCTCGCGCTTGGGATCGATCAGGGTTAGGTCTGCCTGAGAGCCCGCCTCGATCTTCACGGGCTTGCAGCGCAGCAGCGCACGCGGATTCACGGCCATGACCTCAACGAGTCGTGACCAGCTCATCTTTCCGGTGCCCACCATGTTGGTCAGCATAAGGGGAAGCGAGGTCTCAAGGCCGATCGTGCCAAAGAAGGCGATCTCCCATTCGCAGTCCTTCTCGTGCTTGGCATGGGGCGCGTGGTCGGTGACGACGCAGTCGATGGAGCCGTCAAGGATGCCCGCGCACAGCGCCTCCATGTCGGAACGCTTGCGCAGCGGCGGGTTCATCTTGAGGTTGGTGTTGTACGTGTCGTCGATGTCCTCGTCACACAGGAAGAGGTGGTGAGGGGTGACTTCGCAGGTCACGGGCAGGCCCTCGGCCTTTGCGGCCTTCACGAGCTCGAGCCCCTTCTCGGTGGAGATGTGGCAGATGTGCAACGCGCAGCCCGTGGAGCGGCAGAGCTCGATGTCACGCCAGATCTCGAGCTCCTCGGCAAGCGGGGGCCAGCCAAACATGCCCAGGCGCGTGGCGGCACGACCGGAGTTGATGACGCCGTTGCCGGAGAGGCTCTCGACCTCGCAGTGGGCACAGACCACGCGGTCGAACTGGCTCACGTAGGCCATGCAGGTCTTCATCATGCCCGCGCTCTGCACGCCGTGGCCGTCGTCGGAAAACGCGCTCGCGCCTTCCATCACCATGTCGCCAATCTCTGCGAGTGACTCGCCCTTCTCGCCACGCGTGAGGGCGCCCATCGGGCGCACGTGCACAAGGCCGGCCTTGCGGGCGCGGTCACTCGGGTAGCGGATCTCGGCGCCGTCATCGGTCACCGGGTCGGTGTTGGGCATGGTGGCTACGTCGGTGAAGCCGCCGTGGGCTGCGGCGCGAGAGCCGGTGGCGATGGTCTCCTTGTACTCAAAGCCCGGGTCACGGAAGTGCACGTGCATGTCGACCAGGCCCGGGACCAGGTACTTGCCGGTACCTTCGATGACCTCGGCGTCCGCTGCCTCGATGGACTCCGCGACCTCGACGATCTCCTTGCCGTCAACGAGCACGTCACGGATGTCGTCCAGGCCCACCTGCGGGTCTACCACATGGGCACCCTTGATCAGATATGCCATTACTCTTCTCCTCCCAGCAGCAGGTACATCTCGGCCATGCGGGTGAGGACGCCCGCATTGACCTGGTTCAGGATTCTCGAGCGAGCACAGTCGGCCACCTCGGCGTCTATCTCCATGCCGCGGTTCATCGGGCCAGGGTGGCAGATGATGGCATTGGGCTTCATGCGTGCCTCGCGCTCGAGCGAAAGGCCATAGAGGCGGTTGTACTCGCGGCGGCTCGGGATGGCCGCGCCCTCCATGCGCTCGAGCTGGACGCGCAGCATGTACACCACGTCCATGTCCTCGATGACGTCGTCGAGGTGATTGGTCTGGTTGCACCCAAACCAGCTGGGATCGCCCACCTGGAAGGTGGGAGGTGCCACGAGCGTCACGTCGGCGCCCATGGTCTTGAGCGCGGGGGCAAGGGATCCGCACACGCGGCTGTGCGCAAGGTCGCCCACGATGGCGACCTTCAGGCCGTCAAGGTGGCCGAAGTGCTCACGGATGGTGTAGAGGTCGAGCATCGCCTGGGTGGGATGCTGATGCTTGCCGTCGCCGCCGTTGATGACGATGGCGTCGGTGTTCTCGGTGATCTTCTGCGGGGTGCCTGCAAGCCTCGCGCGCACGACGAACATGTCGACGTTCATGGCGTCAATGGTCTGGATGGTGTCAGCGAGGCTCTCGCCCTTCACGACCGACGAGGTGGATCCGCCCATGGAGATGGAGTCTGCGGAAAGGCGCTTCTCGGCCAGCTCGAAGCTCTTGAGCGTTCTGGTCGACGGCTCGAGGAACAGGTTCACGATGGTGCGTCCGCGCAGGGCAGGAACCTTCTTGATGGTTCGCGCGTTGACGATGGGGTCAAACGACTTAGCCGTGTCGAGAATCTGCGTGATGTCGTCGGCAGTCAGGCTCGTCGTGTCAATGAGGTGCTTGACGGAAAGCATGGCTACTGCTCACCTCCAACGGTCTTTTCGATGCCCCAGATCTCGACCGAGTCGACCTCGTCGAGCGGGGTGATGCTTACGCGGACGTCCTCCTCGTGCGAGGACGGAACGTTCTTGCCAACATAGTCGGCACGAATGGGCAGCTCACGATGGCCGCGGTCAACCATGACGGCAAGCTGGACGGTCTTGGGACGGCCAAGGTCCATGAGGGCATCGAGGCCGGAACGAACCGTGCGACCGGTGTAGAGGACGTCGTCAACCAGCACGACATCAACGCCGTCAATCGAGAAGAGGATCTCGGTGGCGTGAATCACGGGGCTGATGTGGCGCTTGAAGTCGTCACGGTAGAAGCTGATGTCAAGCTTGCCAATGTGGGGACGGACGCCCTCGATGTCCTCGATCTTGTCGGCAAGACGCTCGGCGATGGGCACGCCGCGACGCTGTATGCCAACGAGGGCAATTCCCTCCGCGCCTTCGTTATGCTCGATGATCTCGTGCGCGATGCGGGTGATGGCGCGGTCCATCGCCTGCTCGTCCATGATCTGGGCCTTGAGTGTGGCCTGTTCCATGAGACTCCTTCCTACAAATAAAAAACGCCTCTGCGACCACATGGCGCGAGGCATCCAGAAAGGCTCATGAAAGAGTGCATCTATGTTGCGAAGCCTTGCGGGTATCTCGTACCACGCTTAAAGGTCGAACCCAAATATACCCTTTACAGGCGGCATTTGCAATTGACCACAACGTGCACACCCCGCTGCGGAACGTGGGAGTGTATCTTCAGACGAGTCCACCGTCCCTGCCAAGCAGCATACGTAGCGTCGAAAGCCTGCCATACAGGTGCTTATGGAGCGAAGACGAGAGCCCCAGCTGAGCGAAAGAGGAAATATGTCCACCAGAAACTGCGACCTTGAGGGCCTTTGCCTCGGGGGCGGCAAGGCCGCAGCCAAGGATCGCCTCGTCGTCGAAATGGCATCGCAGAACCTCACCAAGAGCAGCCATCACCTTGACACATTCCTCGTGCGACAAGGAAAGTGCGTCGTCAACGATGAAGGAGCAGGTCCAGGAAAGCAGCGGCCTCGTGAACGCATCGACGATGCCCAGGGACTCGTAGTCACTAAGGACAAAGCGAAGGATGCTGACGTGCTCCACGAGCATGGAGCACGCGCTCTTTCTCACGTCGTTCATGAGCGAACCTGAACGCGTGACGCGATACTCGTAGAGCCTGTCTTGCACAACCTCGGTCTTATGGGCACGCGCATAGGCGGCAAACTGGAAGACCTGGTCTTCACCATACCCAATGCCCTCGTCAAAGACGAGGCCCTCCCTTTGCAAAAAGTCCCTGCGAAACGCGTTGCGCCACACAAAGGGACGGGTGTCGGGGCGAAAGAGCAGTTCCTCGCAGACGCCATCGTACGAGGCTGCCGTCGGGGACAAGGTCTTCTCGAGCCAGGGTGAAGACGCGTCGCGCGGAAGGGCGTAGCCCCCAAAGACCAATGCGTCCGCGTCAGATCGGTCAAGGTGCCCTATGACCTTTCCACAGGCGTCTGGAAGGAACCTGTCGTCAGAGTCTAGAAAGCAGACGTAGGCACCTCGTGCTGCAGCCAGGCCGGCATTGCGTGCGCTCGAGAGACCCCCGTTTGACTTGCTCACTACTCGAATCCAGTCACACTTGCGATACCAGTCGGCAAGAATCTCGGCGGAGGAGTCCGTCGACCCGTCATCGACGCAGACGGCCTCAAAGTCGTGGCAGTCCTGATCGCTCAGAGACTGCAGGCATTCGCCAAGATAGGCCTCAACGTTATAGACGGGAACGATGACCGACAGTCGTGTCATCCCACGACCCTCCTTGCGGCAAATCGCGCCGCAAGCTGGAGCGCGGCGGAGGGGCCGCCCAGCTGCCAATAGTGCTTGAGCATCGTCAGCTCGTCATCGCTGCCATACGTTCCGAAGGCGCTCAGGAAGCGCTTTGGCTCGGAGAGGAGTGCCATGAGGTCGGTCCGCTTGTACCATCCAAGCATGCCTGGGTCGAGCCTTCCCAAGGCAAGGTCTTCCGTCAGCTCTTCACGGGCGCGGTCAAGGAACTTCTCGCGCAGCTCGGACGAAAGCCTTCCGGCATTCCACATGTAGCTGTCAAACTTCATCCGACACGCGATGGCCATCAGGCGCTCAGAAAGCTCGGGCCTCTCGTTAAGGAAGCGCTGGATCTCAGCATACTCGTCACAGACGCAGTACACCTTGCCAGGGCTGTTGATGGATGATGCCTCGTTGTCCTGACGGTACCTTAGGACGTAGTTGGGTATGCACGTCACCTTGTTGGCAAGGGCCCACACCTTGAAGGTGAAGCTCGTGTCCTGATAGGACGCGCCGGGTGTCTCCAGAAAGTCGATGCCGTTGTCGACAAGGAAGGAGCGCTTGTAGAGGGCAGACCAGATGGAGGGCTTTCCGTAGAAGAGCCACTCTCCCTCGGTGGAGGGACAGAAGGTCTCGCCCGCATGCTCCGGGTCGACCAGGTCAAAGGGGACGCGCAGCTCTTCGGGAACCGACCAGTAGAGCCAGAAGTTTGCCTTCACGGCGTCGGCGTCCTCCCACTGGACCGCGTCATGAAGGACCTCGAGGGCGTCAGGCTCAAAGAGGTCATCTGATTCCAGGATGGCAATGTAGGTGCCCCTCGCCTTCTGTAGGCCGCGATTCATGGAGGCACCGTAGCCAGAATTAGGCTTGTCAATGACGCTAAAGCGCGGATCCTTGTCCAAATAGCGCTGGATGATCTCGCGCGATGAGTCCGTGGACCCGTCGTTGATGAGAATGACTTCGAAGTCCTCGAAGGACTGCGCGCAGAGCGAATCGAGGCACGCCTCAAGATAGCGTTCGACGTTATAGATAGGTACCAGTACGCTGATCTCAGGTGTCACAGGTCACCTCCCCGTATTTGATGAGAGCCAAGGTGCGCCGCAAGCGGCTCCTCGGACATGGTAGCACGCTACTCTCCAGAACCGGAGCGCGAGCCTCCCCTGCCCAGAGCGGTCTCGGCAAGGTCTCGAAGACCGTACTCGTAGATGCGCCACACAAGACAGGCCAAGGATTGTCGACGTGGCGACCACGCGGAAGTCCCGTCGTCTTGGTAAGAGAGCGCAAGGTCCACCATGCCGCGAACCTCGCGGGGGAATCGGTCGTGAAGCGTGTCGACACGATGTTCCCTCCAGATGTCCCTCATGCGAACGACGAGCTTTTGCCGCACGTCATCTCCCTGACGTGCCACTGCATAGAACACGTAGCGAATGGCCCAGTCCGCGAGCTCAACGGCATGCGCATCGCAGATGCCGTACGCATCCCATGTGTCATACACACAATCGACCAC
>JAFUBJ010000356.1 GCA_017460265.1 Atopobiaceae bacterium
ATGGACTACCAGGTGTTTGTCCAGAAGTGCGGGACCGGTGACCTCTGGGTCGCGGAAAAGGAGCCTCGCTACTTCCTCGTCGAAGGTACGCCGGGCCTGCGGTTCGACTGGTAGATGAAGGCGCACCAGGACGGCTACGAGACGGAGAGGCTTGAGGACATGGCGATGCGCGACGAGGCCGCTGCCGCAGGCAACGCCGACCTGTCGATAGAGAGTCTGTACGCCGACGAGTTCAACTACATCGAAAACATGGAAGGGCAATACGAGGAGGAAATCAATGAAGCAGCTTAGCAGCTACATGGTCCTTGCCGTCAACGGCGGCGACCGCATCAGCTACACGTTCGACGAGATTGACGACGAGACAGGCGAGCCGATCAGCACCAACAACAAGGCCAGCTTTTATGTGGTGGACGAGTCTCTGCGTGCTCATGTCGACGCAATTCGTAGCTGGATCAAGAGCAACAAGCTCGCCGAGTAGGTGGTCGCATGGCAATCCAGATGAGGCGCGGGGTCTTCACCAACTTCGACCCTACGCGTCTGCTGCCCGGAGAGTGGGCGGTCGTCCGGTCGGGCGACGACACCGCAACCGACGGCAGGACGGTCTACAAATGCTTCGCCGCAGGCACCGTGAAGCGCATGGCGACCTACGAGGACATGGTCTCGCAGATAGCCAACGCGAGCGACGAGGTGGTCGCCGAGGTGGTGGCCGACGTAGCCGCCGACCTGCTCGCGGCAACCGAGGCCGCGGAGACGGCGACAGAGAACGCCGACACCGCCACGGGCCGCGCGAACAGCGCGGCGGACGAGGCGGAGGCGTTCCTCAACGGCTTCGTCGTGCAGTACGAAAACCTCTCGGACGAGTGCAAGGCGCTCATCGCCCAATCGGCTGGCACGGGTGCCGAGGTCATATCGGACGACGAGGGAATCGCGATCATCGACAGCCTGACCCCGCTGATCATCTCGGGCCACGACTCGGGAACCATCTCCGACGTCGAGGGGCTGGCGATCATAGACGGAATCTTCGGATAGGAGGACCACATGCCACGCAGGGGACGACAGATCTTCGTGCACAACGTGCACCGCAACCCGCCCGAGGGTATCGGCTACGCCGACCTCTCGGACGAGTGCAAGGAGTCGATTCAGGAGCAGGTCGAGGACGGCCTCGACACTATCACCGACCAGGAGGGCGTCGAGATGATCGACGACGTCTTCGGAGTCGAGCACATCTAAGGAGGACACCATGGCCTACAACAAGGAAGCGTTCGTCAAGGCGGGCACGCTTGAGAAGATGTTCCGCCGCTACACCCAGCTCGTGACCAACCCGAGCGCCGCCAAGCCGCATTACAACGCGGAGACGGGCCGATACGACAATCTAGGGGACTGGCTGGCGCTTCAGCTCGACGGCCTCGTGTACGGCGTGCAGGAGCCTCTGTACGACTACTCGCCGGTCACCACGGCCATCAAGACCGACGCCAACGCGGGACTCGTGCTTGAGGCGTCCAGCGAGTCGAGCGCGGGCCGCAACGACTACGCCGACAAGGCGCTGTTCTTCTGCAAGCGCGTGAACGGCGGGGTCGACACCG
>JAFUBJ010000357.1 GCA_017460265.1 Atopobiaceae bacterium
CACCGAGAGGAAGGGAGCCCTCGGCAGCAGAGATACCCTCCTCGTCGAGCACCCAAACGGGACCATGGAGGAACTCGTTCATAATCCTGACAGTGAACACTGTGATACCTCCTTACTTCTGGCGCCTAGGGAAAGCGGATACGATGAATCCGTTCGTCCCGATGCCAGTGACAACATGATAGTTGCCCTCGTAGTAATACACGCGCTCGTAGCCCATCCTGCCGCTAGAGCCAATGGGCTTGAGCTCATTGGACACGACTTCGCCATTTGCAATCACGGTCCTGAGGTACGAAGCAATCTCCAACTCGCTGACCCCGAATGCCCTGGCGAAGTCTGCTGCGTGACCCGGAGTTCTCCCGTTGCCATGAAGGATATGCTCGAGTCCCGCGGAGCTGTTTCCCGACTCGAGCCAGACGATCTGGCCGGTCTTGTCCTTGGTCACGAATTGGACAGCGTCGCGATCGAACTTGACTCCGCTGCGCTCAAGCTCGTCGAGGAGGCGCTCATCGACCATGACGTGATGATAGACGGCCTCTTCGACGGCCTGTGCAATCCCAGCGTACACGGCCTGCTCGAGGCTCTCCTGTGGGGAAATCGATACCCCGTGGACAAGCCCACTATCGCTCGCTCTGCCCATCGGCCCCGCCTCCTCTCTCCGCCAGCCTCTTGATTCGAAGCACGGCATTCCGCTCCTTGAGCTTATTTGGCGGGATGACGACCTCGACGCCATGCTCGGTCGCATACGCGAAGACCTCCTTGGCTTTCTCGTCATCCATGCAGACGTCGTACACGACGATCGCTCTGAGCTTCCCGAGCGCGTCCACGGTGTAGCGGACGGACTCCGTGAGGATTCCCCTCTCTACCGGGTCGTCCATCGACCCCTTCGTGCTGAACGCCACTACCTCGCATTCCTCGAGGCCGTCGAGGGCAAAGTCAATGGATTCGAGCGTCGGAAAGGTGACGAGCGGGATGACGACCGCCCCGACCTCCACTGTGAGCCACATGGAGACGACCCTCGCCCGCAGGATGCGGTGGTGATTCTCGATGTCACTCACGTCTCCCAGCTGGGAGTAGTCCGGAGAAATGAAGAACTTGACGCCCTCGAAGCGCTCCTTGAACTTCTCGAGCTGCTTCTCGTTGTTGTAGTGGATGGCGGCCCAGAGCCCGTTCTGGCCGTCGAACTCGACGTCGTACTGATGGAAGCACACGCAAGTGAGCTCGGTCTTGTGGTACTCGCCCGGGTTGCCGTACAGGGCGATGTAATCCGGGAGGACCTTCGGCGCGCAATGGAGCACGGGAAGGCTGTGCACGCCAGATGACGTGGTCATGTTCGTAAGCTTCAAGTAGTTGAGGTTGAGCAGACGCAGGAGCTCACGCCGCGCCTCATCCGGCAGGCCACCCGAGGTGGCCCTTCTTGGCAGTCTCATGGCTGAGACCTCCATCCTTATCGAATTCCTTGGAAGGACTATCCTTCCCTGGCCGAATCCGCAAAGACGAAGAGCTGCCAGGCGCGTATACTCGTAAATGGATTGTGCGGAGCATCCGCACCCGGCGGCGGCGCATGATACGTTGTTCCCAGCAACGTTTCGTGCGCCTCGTCTTGTCAGATAGCCATGGCCATAGGCAACCCCCTAACTCCGCAGCTGCTTCTCTGCGGCAGACTCTGAGACCATGAATCGGTCTGCAACTTCCCGAATGTCCATCCCCACTATTGCATCATGGGGCATCAAGAGCTCGCCGGCAAAGGCGTTCGCCTGCCACTCGGAGCTCTCGTAGGCTGGATAGCTTCCGCGAGTACGTGCCATGGAAACATCGAGATGAGCGTGCATGAAGAGATGTCCCATCTCATGACAGACGGTGAAGCGATCGCGCCCCTTTCCCGCACAGGCACGATCGTAAATGTCCTCGCGTATTCGAATGATGTGCTTATCGGGAAGGGTCTCCCCGTGCTTCTCACCCATTTCCTCCATAGTGAGAATCTCAAGCTCGAAATCCGGGAAGAGCATCGGCAAAGCGAACTCGAGGAATTTCATAACCGGAAAGGGAGCGTCGTGAGCAATACCGAAAAGATCACGGATGCTGTTCGCAAAACGACGAATAGCAGTCCGCGATTTCGCAGGAACACGACTATCGTCGGCATAGTATCCCACTAGTTGACCCCCTTGCGACCAGCGAGGATGGAACGAATCTGACTCTTCGCATCTTCATCGAGCGTCCCGAACTGCCGAGCGAATGCAACCGCAAGCTCCCGGTCCTTCCGAGCGGCACCGTCAAGACCGATTGAAACCCTTGCTCTCTGCTCAGCAACGGCATCCTCTAGGGCAAGGTACTCGAGCTCGTCGAGTCCATACTCAGCAGCGACCCTCGATGCGAAGTCCTCCATCGGCTTCCTCTTACCGTTTTCGATAGCAGAAAGCATCGCAGAGGAGATCTCGAGGCGTTCAGACATGTCCTTGAGCAGCTCTCCGCTGTCGATCCTCATCTTTCTCAGCACCCTTCCCAATGTGGTAATCATCGCCACTCCTCCCATAGGCTATACAGTATTGTAGCCTGATTTCACAACTTGTAAATCATCGTTTTGTAGAGGCAAAATAGGAAATCACGAGACGATGAACCCGCTACCCGTTCAGCCAATCCATGGTACGCACGGCGCGACGCGCGCCTTCGCGCTCGACGCCCTCGAGGCGTCGTCCCGTGTACGGGTCGTCGATCTCCTCGCCGGTAACGGGGTCGATGAGGATTCGCGGGAGGTAGGTGTCCTTCCAGTCGCGGTACTCGTCAGGCGTCATCTCGCCCGCGTCCAGCTGCTCGCGTCTCCTGCCCCAGTCGCGCAGGGCCTTCGTGAGGTCGACGCTCGTCATCTCCACCGTGAGCCCCACGGGCATCCCCTCGCCGTTGGGTACGAGCCCGAACTGCTCCTCCAGGTTGAAGAGTGCGTGGATGACCTGGTCGACCGTCGTGATGTCGTGGTCCTCGAACACCTCCGGACGCACCTTGAGCGCACGTGCGATGCTGCGCAGGTGTACGTCCTTCGGGAAGCGGTCCCCCAGCTCGTAGCTCCTGAGTGCGGATTCCGATAGCCCGGAGAGCTCCGCGAGCTCGCGCTGCGTGAGGCCCCTCCTCTGCCTCAGGTCGCGGATCCTCTTGCCCATGAGCCTGCGGTCCAAGTCCTCCATGCTTCCTCCCGACGTGAGTCCGATCCGTCTCGCTCCATCATACGACGTCACGAAAACGTGAGCAAGTTCCATGGTTTCCATTGACATCACGTTATCGTGAGGTTACTGTCTATCCAAGAACAACACGTAAACGTGAGGTCATCGGATGGAGGAGGTTTCATTGGAGAAGAGAACGTACGGGGCGGACGAGGTCGCGTCGCTGCTCGGGGTGTCTCGGGCATACGCGTACAAGATCATCCGCAGGCTCAACGCCGAGCTCGAGTCGGAGGGAATGCTCACCATCCCCGGCAAGGTGTCAGCGGCTTACCTAGAGTCACGCTACTTC
>JAFUBJ010000358.1 GCA_017460265.1 Atopobiaceae bacterium
GAACACATCTATTTCATTGGATGAATGAAAGTATTCGCTCTTCTTGCAAGTGTTTGGCCCTCCCCTGCCGCCCCACCTGCAAAATGTGGCGCATTTTTGTGGGCCTTACCAGTAAATTTGGTGACATAAGCAGGTATGCACCTCTACAATCTTAAGGCTCTGATGCTAATCGTTCGAAGAACGGGCCCACTTAGGTGGTCCCCAGGAGGATCCAACAATGAAGCGTACGTACCAGCCTAACAAGCTCAAGCGCGCCAAGACCCATGGCTTCCGCGCCCGCATGGCCACCAAGGGTGGCCGCGCTGTCCTTTCCCGCCGCCGCGCCAAGGGCCGCAAGCAGCTCACCGTCTAAGGAACGTATGGAGACCATCAAATCCAGAAGGGAATTTGAGTCGGTCTTCTCCGGTGGGAAGCGGGCCAACCATAGGCTCGTGCGCATAACGGTGCTCGCAGATGACGAAGGCGACTGCGGAAAGGTCGCCTTCGTCGCAGCTAAAAGGCTTGGCAACGCCGTCTGCCGCAACCGGTGCAAGAGGGTTCTGCGCGAGGCCGCGCGCCAGTGCGGCCTTCCCCGCAAGGGATTCAAGATCATCCTCTTCGCCACGCCTCAGACGCGCGTCAGCAATCCGGCGGAGGTCGCAGAGGCGCTCCTTGCCCTGCTCAAGAGGTTTGGCGCATAGATGGGAAGTGTCGGCACACAAGGTCAGTCCCCGCTTCAAAGGTGGTGCCTTCGTGCCGTCAGGTGGTACCAAAGGGTCATCTCTCCCCTTCTGGGCAGCCATTGCATCTACACCCCCACGTGCTCTGAATACACCTTCCAAGCCATCGAGCGCTACGGCGCGCTCAAGGGCATCTGGATGGGCATCAAGCGCATCGCCCGCTGTCATCCGTTCCATAGAGGGGGATACGACCCCGTTCCTTAGAAACAACGCACGGAGGATCCATGTGGGATTGGTTTGTTAGCTTTTTGACGCAGGTCCTGGCCTTCCTCGCAAATACCTGCGGGGACTGGGGCATTGCCGTCATCATCCTTACCGTCATCATCCGCCTGATCATCATGCCGCTGATGACCCGCTCGACGGCGTCCAATGCCCGCATGCAGGCGTTGCAGCCGCTTCTTCAGGAGATTCAGGACAAGTACGCCGACGATCCGGTGCGCCTGAACGAGGAGATGCGCAAGTTCCAGGCCGAGCATAACTTCAACCCGCTGGGCGGATGCCTGCCAATGTTCCTTCAGATGCCGGTCTTCTTTGCGCTCTTCACCGTCGCGCGCAACGTTCCCGAGGATGCGAGCTTCCTGAACATCATCCCGCAGCTCTCCCAGTCGGTCACCGGCGCCATCGCCCAGTCCGGCATCAAGGGCGCCTTGGTCTACATCATCTTCGATGTCGCGTTTGGTCTGCTCACGCTCATCCCGATGATCCTCTCCGCCCGCACCATGACGGACGAGGCCCAGAAGCAGCAGTCCCTCATCATGGGATTCATGATGGGTGCCATGATGATCTGGTTTGGTATTCAGGTGCCGGCCGCCGTCCTTCTGTACTACGACACGTCCGCCCTGTGGCAGATTGTCCAGCAGCAGCTCGTGACCAACCGCGTCATGGAGAAGGTCAAGGCCGAGGAGGCCGAGCGGCTGAAGAACCAGCCCGTCAAGGTCGAGGTCGTGCGCAAGGAGCGCAAGCCTCGTCCCAAGAAGAAGGGCTAGCGCACAGCTTGAGTGTTCTTGGCGCACGGAAAGCCCGTGCGCTGATTCTTATAGACGATGGAGGTCACCATGGATGACGATCAGGTCATCACGACAGAGGAAGTGCCTGCCGAGGCTCCGGAGGCTGACGAGTTCGCCGAGCTTCGCGAGCACTATGAGGCTGGCGAGCTCTCTGACGCGGAACTGGACACCATAGCGGACATCGCCATCACCCACATCCGCGAGCTGCTCTCCTTCTTTGGCGAGGATCGCGTGACGGTTGACGAGTACGAGGGTGACGAGGGCGAGCTCATACTTGACATCAGCGGTGGTGACCTCGCGGTACTTATTGGCCGTCATGGTCGTACCTTGGACTCATTGCAGATGATACTTTCATCTTTTATGTCTAATAAGCTTCACTTCCACTTCCCCATCGTCATCGATGTGGAAGGATACAAGAGCCGCCGCAAGGAGAAGATCGAGTCTCTGGCGCGCAGCGCTGCGGCGCGCGCGGTCCGTCAGCATGGTTCGGTCAGGATGGCTCCCATGAACGCCTACGAGCGCCGCATCGTGCACCTTGCCCTGCTCGACAGCCTTGAGGTCACGACCCACTCCGAGGGCGAGGATCCCGATCGTCGCGTTGTGGTGACGTACGTGCGCGGTTAAGGCCCGCCGCGGCACAATGTTTTGATTCTTTGGGGAGGTGCGTGCACCTCCCCTTTTGTGTGACAATGGTTTGGCTTGATACTGTCACAAATGACAGAAATCACTGTTTCAGGAAGTCTTGTCAGGAGATGCCCATGGAGTTAGATGCGCGCGCCCAGCTTACGTCCGAGGCGAGCACCTTTGGTATTGAGCTTGACGACGCCCAGACCAATCTCCTGCTTGCCCACCTTGATCTTGTGATCGAGAAGAACAAGGTCCTTAACCTGACGCGCATCGTGGACCGTTCCGATGCGGTGACCAAGCACCTTGTTGACTCACTTCTCTTCTGTGTTGCGTTGGACAAGGCTGACTGCCCTCGTGGGGCGTTCCTTGACCTTGGTACCGGCGCAGGATTTCCTGGCATCCCCTTTGGGATCGTGACTCAGCGTCCCGGCCTTCTCATAGACTCTGTCGGCAAGAAGGTTGCCGCCGTTCAGGAGTTCATAGACGCGCTGGGTCTCTCTGACAAGCTCTCTTCTCGTGCCGTGCGTGTCGAGGTGCTTGGCAAGGAGCAGCGCGGACAGTTCTCTTGTGTGACGGCCCGTGCGGTGGCGGAACTCAATGTGCTCGTCGAGTATGCGTCGCCCTTGCTGCGGAGGGACGGCATCCTCATCGCTTCCAAAGGCAAGCTCTCTGACGGGGAGCTCTCTGATGCACTCTATGCCGCGCCCCTTTGTGGTATGGAGTATGTTTCACGTGAAACATTCGAGCTTCCTCATGATGCTGGTCACCGAGAGGTCGCGGTCTTCAGGAAGGTCGGTAGGCCCCAAATTAAGCTGCCTCGTGCGGTCGGTGCGGCTAAGCACAAGCCGCTTGCCGAGCGCGCCTAAAGGAATGTCTGTAGCCAAGGTGTATCGATTGTTTCACGTGAAACGGATGGAGAGCTGACGCACGACCGTGAAGGTGCGGAATTCTCACGTTTCACGTGGAACAATACGTCTATGATTCTGTTGGCCAGTAAAAGAGCTTCAATCGAATCAGGCTGGAGGTACCGTGGGTTTTCGCGACACAAAACGTCATTTTCCCGATAAGGAAACGAAGGTTATCTCTGTCATCAACCAAAAAGGTGGCGTGGGAAAGTCAACGACCGTCGTCAACCTGTCGGCAGCGCTGGGCGATGACAAGAAGAAGGTACTTGTCATTGACTTTGACCCTCAGGGCAACACGACGAGCGGATATGGTATAGACAAGGAAGAGCTTTCCTATGACGTGTATGACGCCATACTGAATGACGATCCCTTTGAGGACCTTATCCAGAACAGGTGCATGCCTAACGTGTATCTTGTTCCGGCTACCATCCAGCTTGCAGGAGCGGAAATCGAACTCGTTTCGGCTATGGCACGCGAGAGCATCCTCAA
>JAFUBJ010000359.1 GCA_017460265.1 Atopobiaceae bacterium
ACCCCCTCGTGGCCTCCGTCGGGGGCATGCGTGCCGACATACGCTACGAGGCCGCCTTGGACCTGATCTAGGATGGTCCGCCAACATCAACGCAATGCCGACAAGAGTACACGGACCGATACACGTACTAAGGCGGTGCTGTCATAATGGGCAAAGACACGCAGATGACGCCACGCGTCATGGGGAGGCGATAAGAGATGGCAGAGGGCTTGCTCGAGAGCAGCGCGCTGTGCGCGTTCTGCGGCAGCGTCTCGACGATGCTCGCTGCGGGCATCCAGACCGACGAGGCTGTCCACATGCTGTCCGAGAACCGGTCGGACTCACGCTTCAAGCAGGTGTGTTCTGAGGTATACACGCAGCTCATCCGCGGTGAGAGCTTGGCGGAGGCCATGGCGGGCACCGGTGCCTTCCCGCAGTACGCCGTCGACATGGTCACGGCGGGGGAGAGCTCAGGCCGCCTCGAGGGAGCCCTGCACAACCTCGATCACTACTACGACGAGGAGAGCCGCCTCTTTGCCAAGCTGAGCACCTCCGTCAGCTACCCTGCGGTGCTGCTGTGCATCATGGCGGTCATCCTCGCCTTTACGGTGGCCTTCATCCTGCCGGTGTTCATCAACGTCTACGAGAACATGACAGGATCGCTGACCATCGGTTCGTTTGGGTTTGTGGGAGCCTCGATTGCCATCGGCTGGGTAGCGCTGGTCATCACGCTCGTGGCGACGGTCATCGTGCTTGCCGCCATGTTCGTCTCGCGCTCCGAGGACGGCCGCGAGAAGCTCATCACGCTTCTCGAGAAGGTTCCCTTTACGAGCAAGGCCATGTACCAGATCGCGCTCTCGCGCTTCACTGCGACGATTGCCACCTACGTCTCGTCGGGCATCACGGCTGAGCGTGCCATGGCCGAGGCCATGGCGACCGTCACCAACGAGGGGCTCAAGGCCAAGCTTGAGCGTGCCTATGCGGCAATGGTCAACGCCGAGAACCCGCGCAGCCTCGTGCAGGCGTTCACCGAGGACGACATCTACGACCCCGTCTACGAGCGCATGCTCGCCGTGGGCTACCGCGCCGGCAGTCTCGACGAGGTGCTCGAGCACCTCTCCGACGTCTATTTTGACGACGCCATCAACCAGGTCGACCTCCTCATCGCCAAGGTCGAGCCCATCCTGGCCGGCTTCCTCACGCTCACGGTCGGCGGAACCCTCATCGCCGTCATGCTGCCCCTGGTGGGCATCATGAGGTCCATCGGGTAGGCATCATGTATCACGAGCTGACGACAGAAGAACTCGCTCACAGGAAGCGCCTCCGCATCGTGGCGGCGGCCTGCTTCGCGATAGTTGCCCTGCTCATGGTGTTTGCGGTCCGTGGCATGAGGGAGGGCTTCCGCGAGCAGGGTGCCCAGGCCATGCGCAGCTCCATACTGTCCGCGGCGCGCCGCTGCTGCGCAGTCGAGGGGTCCTACCCTAAGTCCATCGACTACCTCGAGGAACGCTATGGCCTCAGGGTGAACGACCGTGACTACGTGGTGACCTATGAGTACTTTGCCGCAAACGTATCGCCGAGCGTCGTGGTGGTGCCACGATGAGCCGCGCAACGGGACAGCTGCCCCTCTCGGTCTTTGGGGACCGGGCTGATGCCGCCGCAAGTGGCAGGAACGATTTTGACGGCCTCTTCTCGGTCGCGCTCTTCATGGTGTTCATCACCGTGGTCCTCGTCTCGCTTCTGGTGGGGACGCGCATCTATAGCAGGATCGACCGCCAGCAGGCCGAGATCGACGACTCCCGTCTGGGGATGAGCCTGCTCGTCAACTACGTTCGCGCGACGGACGCCGCCGACAGCGTGGGGGAGGGGGAGGGTCCTGAGGGGAAGGCGCTCGTGCTCATGGAGCACCTTCGCAGCGGCACCTACGAGACGCGCATCTATCTCTACCAGGGGCAGATCGTGGAGGAGTATGCCCCTGCGGGCAAGCCGTACGCGCCCGAGAAGGCGTCCCAGATCATGGAGAGCGGCAGCTTCAAGTTTGATTACACGGACGGCCTGCTCACCATCACCACCGATGCCGGATCAGCCGAGGTGGCCCTGCGCTGTGCGAAGGGAGGTGCGTGAGATGTCGACGCCCTCACCGCTGACCAGCTCCTCTCATCAGGCGCAGCCCGCCCATGAGAGCGGATACCTCATCGAGGCGCTCTTCCTGCTGACCATCTTGGCCACGGCCATCGCGGTCTTCATGAGCATCTTCTCGCTTGCCGCACGCCGTGGCAACGAGAGCGCCGCGCTCGATGCGGCCACGCACGCGGCGGCAAACGTTGCCGAGCGCTTCTCGGCAGACCCCACCTCCGCGCAAGCGGAATACGACGAGGACGGATACCGGGTTACCTGCGACATCACGCCCGAGCAGACCGAGGCGGGCACGCTCTATCGCGCCAAGGTGACCGTCTGGGCCGATTCGGGCGAGGAACTCTACGCGATCTCGACCGCACGCTACGTGAGCGGGGTGAGTTGACATGGACTCTCCGCGCCAGCAGGTCCACATCGGGCCCATCTCGCTCTTCACGCTCGTGGCGTCACTGGGCATGGCCGTCCTCGCCGTGCTCGCCCTCTCGACCTCCAATGCGATGTATGCGCTGGCCAACCGTGCGGCCGACATGACCTCGGAGCTCTATGTGGCCGAGACCTGCGCGCAGCGCTTCGTGGCCGACCTCGACACCGCGCTCTCTCAGGCGGCGTCGGGCGCTGATGCGCGCACGGCCGTGTCAGGCCAGCTCGGTACTCTTGCCTCGGCAGCCGAGCGCGAAGCGGCAAACGGTGCGTCAGGCATAAAGACCACCGTAAGTGCAAGCATGGAAGGCGACGAGGTCACGGCCGTGGTGACCACCCCTATCGGACGGCGCATCGACGTGCGTATCGAGGTGGCTGCAGACGGCACCTACCAGATTGTTCAATGGAAGACGACGACGGAGACGGACAGCTCGGGGGTCGGAGAGACGCTCTGGTCGCCGACAGGTTAAGGAGTGGTAGCCATGGAACTGAAGGAACTGCTGCAGCAGATGGTCGACGTCAACGCGTCGGACGTGTTTGTGATTGCTGGACTTCCGCTGAGCTATAAGCAGGGCGGTGTGCAGGTGCGCACCAACTCGGAGCCGTTGAGGCCGGAACACACAGAGGCATTTATTCGCGGGCTCTACGAGCTCGCCCACCGCGACTTTGACTTCTTCCTGAGAAACGAGAACCACGACGACGACTTCTCGTTTGCTGCCGCAGGCATCGGCCGCTTCCGCGCTAACGTGCTGCGCCAGCGCGGCTCTCTTGGGGCGGTCATCCGCGTCATTCCCTTTGGCCTGCCCGACCCGGTCGAAAACCACATCCCAGACGAGGTCATGCGCCTTGCAAGCCTGAAGAACGGCCTGGTCCTGGTCACGGGGCCCGCCGGTTCGGGCAAGTCCACCACGCTCGCGTGCATCATCGACCGCCTGAACCAAACGCGCTCGGGCCACATCATCACGATGGAGGACCCCATCGAGTACGTGCATCGCCACGGCCAGTGCATCGTGACGCAGCGCGAGGTCCCCACCGACGTCGCCACCTACGCGGAGGCGCTGCGCTCGGCCATGCGCGAGAGCCCCGACGTGATCTTGCTGGGCGAGATGCGTGACTACGAGACCATCGGCACGGCCGTGACCGCGGCCGAGATGGCCCAGCTCATCTTCTCCACCCTGCACACGACGAGCGCGGCAGGCACCGTCGACCGCATCATCGATGCCTTCCCTGCAGCTCAGCAGCGTCAGATTCGCATCCAGCTCTCCATCGTGCTGCAGGCGGTCGTGTCCCAGCAGCTGGTCCCCACCATCGATGGCGGCGTCATCCCGGCGTTTGAGATCATGCAGACCAACACGGCCATCCGCAACCTCATTCGCGAAGAGAAGAGCTACCAGATTGACTCGGTCATCGCAGCCTCGGGTAAACAGGGTATGAGGACCATGGACCAGAGCCTCTTTGACCTTGTCAAAGATGGTATCGTGTCAAAGGAGATGGCGCTCCAGTACAGCGTGCACCAAGAGGCGCTCGAGCATCGCTTCGAGGCGGAGCACATCTAGCGGTCAGTCCGACCCGGGCGTACGGAGCTCGTGCCGCCGCCCGGCTTGTTTTGGATAGGAGCCTCCACATGGCAGATACGCCGTTGGTTGGAATCATCATGGGGTCCAAGTCGGACCTTCCCGTCATGCAGGCGTGCATCGACCAGCTTGAGGAGTTTGGCGTTCCGTATGAGCTGGTCATTGCCTCGGCGCACCGTAACCCGGCAAAGGTTCACGAATGGGCGAGCATGGCGGTCGAGCGCGGCATGAAGGTCATCGTCGCCGCAGCGGGCAAGGCCGCCCATCTTGGCGGTGTCGTTGCGGCCTACACGCCGCTTCCCATCGTGGGTGTCCCCATGAAGACGAGCGACCTGGGAGGCATGGACTCACTTCTGTCCATGGTGCAGATGCCCTCTGGCGTGCCTGTGGCCTGCGTTGCCATCAACGGCGCCAAGAATGCCGCCATCTATGCAACCCAGATTATCGGCGCGACCGTTCCCGAGTACCGCGACAAGATCGTTGCCTTCAAGCAGGCGATGGCAGAGGCATAGAAGCGAGGTAATCCATGGCAGGAAAGCACATGAGGGTCGAAGAGCCGATGGCCCAGGGTGCGCAGGGCTTCGTCCCTGCGGCGGAGCGCCCGCGCAAGAAGAAGTCGCTCAGGCGCACGATCTCGACTATCCTCATCCTAGTTGGTCTGGCACTTCTGCTTGCGGCGGGCGGCATGTGGGGTTACGCGCGCTTCCGCTATTGGCGTCAGGACCAGATGAACAAGCAGCTCGCCGAGCATGTCGTCGTGGCGGAGCCGACCGAGGAGAAGAAGTGCCCCATCGAGATTGACTGGGCGGCTCTCAAGGCCGTCAACGACGATGTCGTCGGTTGGATCTATGTGCCGGGCACCGTGGTGAACTACCCCGTTTACCAGGGCGTTGACAACGACGAGTACCTCCGCACCAACGCGCTGGGGGAGTGGAGCGTGGGCGGACAGGTCTTCCTTGACGCCGAGAGCACGGCTCCCGGCATGGTTGACCAGCAGTCCATCCTCTATGGTCACCACCTCAACGACGGAACGATGTTCCAGCCGCTGTCGCTCCTTGACAACCAGGAGGTCTTCGACAAGACTGACACGATCTGGTACGTCACCGAGACTGACAACTTTGAGCTCGAGCCGCTGTTCATGTATTTCGTCGAGCCGTACGACGAAACCGTGAGGAAGTTCCGCTTTAACTCGGAAGAGGAGTTCCGCACCTACCTCAAGGGCAAGCTTGACATTGCCGTGACGCGTCGAGCTGACGCCGACCAGCTGGTCACCTCTGCTCAGCGCGTGCTCACGATGTCTACCTGCAACTACTACGACGGGTACGGGCGCTCGATTCTGGTTGCTATCGAGAAGCCGGCTGAGCAGCCTGCGGAGCAGCCGGCAGCGTGATGGCCGGCCGTGCGTTGAACGACAAACCCCTGTAACTCGTGTGGGCCGCGTTGGCACGGATGCCAGCGCGGCCCACTGCCGTGTATGATTAGATGCGCAAAGAGAGCTGGCTTGCAGCATTTGGAGGAAACGAATGGCAGAAGAGAAGAGGCACGTGACCTACGCCGACGCGGGTGTGGATGTTGATGAGGGCGCCCGTGCGGTCGACGCAATCAAGGCTGCGGTGGCAGCTACCAACCGCCCTGAGGTCATCGGTGGCCTGGGAGGGTTTGGCTCGCTCTTCTCGGCGGCTGCGCTCAAGGACATGGAGGATCCGGTGCTCGTGAGCGGCACCGACGGCGTGGGAACCAAGCTTGCCATCGCGCAGCTGCTCGACCGGCACGACACGGTGGGCGAGGACCTGGTTGCCATGTGCGTGGACGACATCGTCGTGTCGGGCGCCGAGCCGCTGTTCTTCCTTGACTACGTGGCCATAGGCAAGCTTCGTGCCGAGCACGTGGCGCAGATCGTCTCTGGCATTGCCGAGGGCTGCCGCAAGAGCGGATGCGCGCTGGTGGGCGGCGAGATGGCCGAGCACCCGGGCGTCATGGCCGCCGATGACTACGACCTCGCCGGCTTTGTGGTGGGCGTAGCCGACCGACCAAAGATGATCGGTCCCGACCTGGTGCGAGAGGGAGACGTCGTGCTGGGCATCCCCAGCTCGGGCATCCACTCCAACGGGTACTCGCTCGTGCGCAAGGTTGCCATCGAGGGCAAGACCGTCGAAGAGCTGAACGAGCCCCTCGACGAGCTGGGCGGCGAGAGCCTGGCAGACGCCGTACTGCGTCCGACCACCATCTATGCAGGAGCCCTCATCCGTGCGCTGCGTGCCGGTGCGCCGATTCACGCCATGGCCCACATCACCGGTGGCGGCATCACCGAGAACCTCAATCGCGCGCTTCCGTCCACTCTTGACGCGGTGGTTGACCGCGGCGGAGAGAGTGGCCCGGCGTGGGACATTCCTCCCGTGATCACCTACATGGTCGACGCGGCCGGCCTCACTCAGGACGAGGCTTACAAGACCTTCAACATGGGCGTGGGCATGAGCGTCATCTGCGCACCCGCCGACGCCGATCGCGTTCGCGATCTTCTTGCCGCCGAGGGCCTTGAGACCTTCCCCATGGGTGAGATTGTCTCTGGCACAGGTGTGGTTCGATACCGTTAGGTCATGATTGAGTCAATCGCGTCAATTGAGTCACCTCAATCGAGTCACTAGAAGGGGAATGGCATGAGCATCAAGCTGGGAGTTCTTCTCTCTGGAAGCGGTACCAACCTTCAGGCCATCATCGACCGCATAGCCGAGGGCACGCTTGACGCCACCATCGAGCTAGTTGTCTCCTCTCGTCCCAGCGCCTACGGGTTGAAGCGCGCCGAGGCGGCCGGGCTGCAGACGATGACCCTCAGCAAGGACATCTACGCAGACCCGCTGCTCGCGGACGAGGTCATTGCCACCGAGCTCAAGATGCATGATGTGGACTACGTCATCATGGCGGGCTACATGCGCATGGTGCACGAGCCGCTCCTGGCAGCCTTCCCCAACCGGGTGGTCAATTTGCATCCTGCGCTGCTGCCCAGCTTCAAGGGTGCTCACGCGATCCAGGATGCCTACGACTACGGTGTCAAGGTCACAGGCGTTACCGTGCACTTCGCCGACGACAAGTACGACTGTGGCCCCATCATTGCCCAACAGGCATTAGCGGTAGAGGAGGGCTGGACGGTCGACGAGCTCGAGGAACATATCCACGCTATCGAGCACGTGCTCTACCCTGATACGATTCAGCTTCTGGCCGAGGGGCGCGTTCGCGTTCTCGACAACGGCACGGTCGAGATTTTGTAAAGGAATTGTGGAGCGTTTTGCTCCCAAAAAATGACCCATTAAGACTCGTAGGCGTTCTACCTGCGGGTCTTTTGCGTCGTGCTAGCTAAGTGACAGGCATCGGCAAGCTAAGTGCAAGCACTGCTGGTCATGCTCTTCCCCATGGCTATTTACCTCGGACATACAACGGCACGACGCATACTCGAAAGCAGGCTCGCCCTCGCCCTCGAGCCCGTCCCCCAGCATGCGATGAGGGACCCCGAAGCGGGTGCCAGGACAGTACGCAGCACGATCCGCTCCGCCTTCGACAAGGTAACGCTCCAGACGCCCCTGGCGCGCAACTTCTATTGCCGGCAAGGAGAACCCCTCGACCTTATGGTCGATGGCAACCATGCAGTAAGAAAGTGGGATGGAGCGCAATGTCATGCCTTGTCGGGGCGGCTTCCATCGGGATCGTTTCTTCAGTTGGAGTCGGGAATATATGTCGCTTCACCAGCGCTGTGCCTTACCCAATTGGCGCCATCGATGAAAAGAATCGACATCATCAAGCTTGCGATGAGCTTCTGCGGAATATATCAGCTCGAAGGAGATAGGCACCGCATTCTATATGAGCGAAATCCCATCACGACGCCAGATGAGATAGGTGACTACCTCGATCTGGCTCAAGGCCTGCCTGGCGTCGAAAAGGTTAGAGACGCCTTGAGGTGGGTGATCCCAAACTCCGCCTCACCAATGGAGACCAAGATGGTGCTTCCCCTGTATTTGTCGCGTCATCTGGGAGGATACGGCCTTCCAAGGCCAGTAATGAACAAGCTGGTGATTCTGAATGAAGAAGCAGAGAAGATAGCAGGGCAAAAGGTCTGCTATGCGGATGCGCTCTGGGAAGAGGAGGGGCGTAGGCCACTTGACTTCGAATACCAGTCTATCGAGGTGCACGACAAGAGCGACCGATACGGTGCGGACTATGCGCGTCAGATGGCCCTTCAACGACAGGGTTATACCGTACAGTTTGTGACAAGCATGCAGCTAAATGACGAATATCAACTCAACGAACTTGCGAGGCTGGTTTCGTCGCATACCGGATTCTGGCTTCCTCCCAAGGCATATGTGTGGGACGAACTTCGCAAGAAAATGAACGAAGAGGTCCAAAGCGATTATTAGAACTGCCATTATCTAGGGGGATTCCAGGACAGATTGTATGGGAATCCCCCTAGATAATGGCAGTTCAATTTGTAGCCTGCGGTGAGTTTTTGCTCATTCTTGGCGCAAATAGACCTTTTCCGTCCCTCTGCTATCATGTTTTCGCAGCACGACGCCCAAGATTGGGCACACAACCACGACCACAGGAGGTCGCGCTCCCGCGCATGGACATAGCCATCAGCATTCTTGTCACGTTCCTTCTCACTCTTGCAAACGGCTTCTTTTCCGCATCAGAAATGGCCGTCGTCAACGCTAAGCGTGCAATCCTTGAGCCCGAGGCAGACGATGGGGATCGCAAGGCCCGTCTCGCTCTTGACCTCGCCACAGACTCGAGCCAGTTTTTGGCAACAATCCAGGTAGCCATCACTCTTGTGGGCTTTGCCGCGTCGGCCTTTGCCGCGACAAGCCTGTCCGGCCCCTTCAGCGAATGGCTCATAGGCATCAAGGTTCCCGCCGCCGTCGCTGGCGTCCTGGCGACCGTGCTTATCACGCTTGTGGTGTCGTATTTCTCCATCGTCATCGGAGAGCTGGTGCCCAAGCGCATCGCGCTGGCAGACGCTGAGGGAGTCGCCAAGTTTGTGGCTGGCCCCGTCAGCACCTTCATGACCATCGCAAAGCCGCTGGTCTGGCTCACGTCAAAGTCTGCGGAGGGCCTTGCCTCCCTCATGGGCGTCGCCGACCCCAACGACCGCCAGAGTGCCTCGGAAGACGAGATCAAGTACATGGTCACCGACGCCAACGACCTCTCCGAAGAAGAGAAGTCGATGATTCACGACGTGATGGACCTGGGTGACGCCATCGCACGCGAGGTCATGATCCCGCGCGTCGACATGACCACCGTCGAGGACTCCGACTCGCTCTACGAGGTGCTTGACGTCATGCGCAAGACGGGCCACTCGCGCGTGCCGGTCTATCACGAGACGGTCGACAAGATCGTGGGCATCGCCCACATCAAGGACCTGCTCGCCCCCATCCTCGATCAGCGCGCCGAGACGGACAAGGTCAGCCGCTACATGCGCCAGGCCAGCTACGTGCCCGACACCAAGGACATCATCCCCCTGCTCTCCGAGATGCAGGGCAATCACGAGCAGATGGTCATCGTCGTCGACGAGTACGGCGGCACGGCGGGCGTCATCACCATCGAGGACATCGTCGAGGAGATCGTGGGCGAGATCGAGGACGAGTTTGACCCCGACAACAAGTACCTCACGCAGATCAACGAGCGCGAGTGGATGGTCGACGGCCGCTTCTCCATCGACGACGCCATCGAGCTGGGCTGGCCCATCGAGGACTCCGACGAGTTCGAGACGGTTGCGGGGTTCGTGCTGGAGCTGGCCGACAAGCTGCCGCGGCCCGGGGACTCGTTTGAGGTTGACGGCTACGTCTTCCACGTGCAGTCCATGCGCGGACGCCGCGTGTCGCTCCTGCGCGTGACCGCACCTCAGGAGGAAGAGCCGAGCGACCAGAAGGAGGATTAGCCCGCGCAGTCGGCGCGCCGAGACAGTCTCGTCTCGCTTGGCCTCTTCAATTCATTACAATATGAGGTTAGGCATCCGGCACCGGTCTTAGGGGAAGGTTCCCATGACACAGCTCATCGACATCAGGAAGGTCGAAGTCGGCCCGAAGTACCTCACGGCACGCGTGCGCGTGGCCATGTCGGCACCACTCATGACGAGCGAGGACCTTGAGGGCACGACGCGCGTCTATAGGCTCATGCCGCACATCATCGAGCACGCCTGCCTGGGCGACGCGGGCGAGACCTTCAAGGACGTCATGGGAGACACCGAGCTGGCGCATCTCCTTGAGCATGTGACGGTGGAGATTCTTGCCCAGAGCGACATTGCGGGAGACATGCCTTGCGGCCGCACCTTTGCCGTCGAGGACGAGCTGCGCACCTATGAGATCGAGTTCCCCTGCCCTGACGACGTGCTGGTGATAGGCGCGCTGTCGAGCGCGGTGTGGGTCCTGCAGTGGGCATACACCGGCGGTGGCGAGCCGGCGCCAGACATTGACGCCACGGTCGACGGATTGGTGAACCTCGTGCAGAGCCTCCCTATTCCGCCCGCGCCCGCACCCGCGGTTAGAGAGTATGTGGTTGAGGGTGACGACGCGCGGGCTATTCTTGCGGAGCTGGCGGCCGAGAGGGGAGAGCAGCCTCAGGAGGAGGTCGCGTCCGAGCCAAGTCAGCAGACCTCGCTGGCGGAAGGCGTTCCCGCATGGATGATGCGTCCCGCAGAGCCGGAAGAGGAAGCCTTTGAGACGGAGCCTGCCTACGAGGAGCAGGTGGCCGAGGAAGCCGCGTACTTCGCCGAGGAGTACGAAGAGCCTGCCCCCGAACCGTACGAGGCATATGAGCCCGAGGTCGAACCCGAGCCTGAACCGATTCTTGAGCCGGAGAATGAACCGGAGGAGGAATCGGAGCCTGAACCGGATCCGGAGATTCAGGCTGAGCCGGTGGTTGAACCAGAACCTGAGGCGGAGTTCGAACTGGAGCCCGAAGCGGAGTTCGTGGAGGAGCCCGAATCGATCGTCGAACCGGTGGCCGAGCCCGAGCCGGTATTTGAGCCAGAAGACGAACCCGAGCCTGAGCCGGTGGTTGAGTCAGAGGAAGAGCTCGAAGAGCTGGATGAGCCCCTTGAACCAGTTGACGAGGTCTTCTCTGTCGAGGTTGACGAGATGCCCGCCCCTGAGCCCATCTTTGAGGACGAGGTCTTCGAAGAGCCCCTGGGCGAGGAGTATGAGGACGAGCTTGGTTCGACCCTGGTGACCAAGCCGTTGGACGTCGAGGCAGCTCCTGAAGAGGAAGAATCAGAGCAAGACATCGAAGAGCCGGAAGAGCCGGAAGATCCGGAAGAGCCGGAAGAGCCGGAAGAGCCAGAAGAGCCGGAAGAGCACATCCCGGCTCCCTGGACGGTTCGCTAGGGGAGT
>JAFUBJ010000360.1 GCA_017460265.1 Atopobiaceae bacterium
GGAAGCCCTTCTTAGGTTTGCTTGCCATCTATTAGTTCTCCTGTCGTGTGAGTTCTTCCTCGTTGGTGAGACGCTCAATCGCATCCTTGAGCTCCTCCGCCGCCCGCGGGCAGATGCCGTAGCGAGCCTGGAGGTCGCCGGCGGTCGCCGTAGGGTCGACCTCCACCTCCTCCACGCCCGCCTTCACGAGGGCCTTGTAGGCCTTGCGCGAGAGCATGGAGCGCTCGCCTGGCACGCCGAAGATGGAGTCGACCGGGATGAGCTTTGCCTCCCGATGGCTCTGTTTCAGACCTTGGGTCGGATCCTGCTCTTCTTGCGCCTCATCTTCCTTTGCGGACTCGTTGTCCCCCTGAGCAGGTTTCGTGTCCTCTGCCAAGTCTTTGGGTGATGGTGTCAGGGGGTCGTCGGTTGCGGCGACCTTCACGTCCTCGGCACCGGTCTCATGCGCTTTCGAGACGGGCCAAGTAACCTCCACCTGGTCCGACGTGGCATCGATGCCGTGGGCTGCGAGGACATGTAGCACGTCCTCCTCGCGCTGCACGTCGAAGGGGCCGATGAGGTCTGCCACCTCGGCTGCCGACCTGCAGGCAAGCCGCGCGAGCCTCTTGCTCACCCATTTGTGAGAACTCACCTCAGACGAGCGGACGAGGTCTGTCGGAACGAGATCCACGCCCCTCTTGCGGAGCTTGCGAGCCTTCCGAGGCTTGATGCCGAGGAACGTCATCCTGCCCTCTACCAATAGCTCGGGGGCGAGTGCGACGATTTTGGGCCGTTCCTGAGACTCTTTCGCGGGCGCAATGCCACGAACCTCGTTGCCTCTCACCAGCATTGCCAGGAGTGCTGCGGACTCACGCTCAAGGACAGGTCGCTCCGCCCTCATTGCCCTCGCGTCCGCCTTGGACGTCCTTGGAGTCTCCTCCGGCGTCGGGAGCGCCTCGGCGGGAAGGATCGTCGTCGGGGTCATGAGCTCGCGGACGAGCGGTGGGAACCATGACTCGAAGTAGAGACCCTCGCGTCGCGACAGCCCGATGAGCGCGATGAGGGCTGCCGGGATCGCGGCAAGGATGACGATGGTGCTGGTGTTCGGCAGCTCGTCCATGCCGAGCGAGACGAGCCGCAGGATGAGCGGTATCTCGGAGGCGACGACCGCGACGATGGTCGCGAAAGCGCGATACGAGAACTTTCCTGCTACGGCCTTCGGCTCGTAGTCAGCTGGGTCGTGGGGAAGTGGGAGCTCGATGCTGGCCAATGCGCACCTCCTAGATTCCGAAGAGGCTGTTCGCTATGTCGTTCGACTTGCTGATGATCGCGTCGAGCGAGGAGAGGGTGATGATGACGGGGGCAGCGGTCGCGAGGAGGGCGGCAACGCCAGTCATGCCCGCGGTCGCGGTCTTGAACAGGCCGAAGACCGTGTCGGCGAGGGCGTTCGTGAGGCCGAGCGCACCGATGAACACGCATGCCATGAAGCAGCATCCGGCGAACCGCTTGAGGTAGCTGACCCCTATCTGCCTCATGTCGTCGTTTACGAGGAACGAGAGGGGAATGGGCATGAACGCGGCTCGGAGGTAGATCTCTATCATCCTCATGAAGCAGGTGGTGAACACCGTGACTGCGAAGGTGATGATCTGCTTCATCGAGAGGAACATCACGAGGCAAGCGGGAAGGAGTGCTGACCAGTTGTCATAGGTGACGGTTGCCAGCTGTTCGCCGAGGGAGTTCTCGAGGCTCGTCCCAAGGTCGCCAAGATTCGTTATGCCGCCGTGTGTGGACGCCTTGAGCGCCTCGTTGACTGCCCATGCGGTCTGCTTGGCGGCCCAATAGATGGTCTCCGAGAGCTCGAGCGAATGCGCGACGAGCACCGTGGCCGCTAGGTAGAACGCGATGGTCCTCATCAGGGCTTCGAACCAGGCCTGACCTCCATAGCGGCGGCTGTCCGTGAGCTTGATGACGTAGAGCACGAAGGCGAGCGTCATGAAGGCCGTGCCGAGTGGCGTGGCGATCTTGCTCACGACGCTGTTGGTCTGCCGATAGAACTTCATGAAGGTGCCGCCGCTGGAGCCGAAGTCGGCCAGGAGCAGCGCGTTGACGTCAACGAGTGTGAGGAGCGAGACACTCATGTCA
>JAFUBJ010000361.1 GCA_017460265.1 Atopobiaceae bacterium
GAGCAGCACTTCTCCTGCTTTGGGACCACCTTGCTACGCTCGCATGTCTGGCAATCCTCACGCAACGGCCACTTTTTCAAACTGACCCTTGCATCGCATTGAACGTTACGGTAAAGTAACTTCTTGCGTTGAAGAAGCATTGGGACTTCGTCTAACGGTAGGACAACGGATTCTGGTTCCGTCAGTGGGAGTTCGATTCTCTCAGTCCCAGCCATTCTTCGCTCATATATGGCCCGTTCGTCTAGCGGTTTAGGACATCGCCCTCTCAAGGCGAAGATCACCAGTTCGAATCTGGTACGGGCTACCAACACCTCGCAGGCCCTTCTGGGCCTGTTTTCATATCGCGCTCTAAGCAGCTCTGGTGCTCTTCAAAGGTGCACGCCTGCGTTCACCAAAGCCGTCGAAGACGAACGAAACGATGCACCTGACCGCGCACAGAGCAGCCATGTGCATCGCTTCGTTCGTCTTCAGACTCACACATGAACGAAAACGTGCACAAAGCATAACGCGCAACATCGACCCCCGACTATTCTTTGCAAACGGGTCCATCCACGTTGACCGATAAGTAGCACGGATAACGGGCTGACACAGACACGTTGACCGACAAACGGCACGGATAACGGAGCCGAGAGCCCCTTATCCGTGCCGTTCTGCGGTCAACGTAGACCCACGAGCAACTTATCCGTGCCACCTGTCGGTCAACATGGGTGGGCCGGAACCGCCGGGTCGTTCAGTACGCATGGCTCGGCCTAAGCGAACGCTTCAACGACCTGCACACGCAGCAAGCTGGCAGCCCACGCCGCTTCACAATGCCCACAACTCCCCCTGCACGCAGCCCGCCATCAAGGTACAATGCGCATCGTCCTGCAACGCAAACCGAGGAAACCGCATGGAACGCACCGACAATAGACAACTCATGGGCATTGTCTCCACCCTTGCGGGAGCCATCGCCTGGGGCTTTTCGGGCACCTGCGTGCAGTACCTCTTCTCCTCCACCGCGCTCGACCCGATCCTGTTGACCACCATCCGTCAGTTTGGTGCGGGGCTCGTCTTCCTTGTGGTATTGCTGGCAACACAGAAGGACACGCTGCGAGCCATGCTCGCCGACCGCCCCACACTCAAGCGCCTCGTCATCTTTGGATCGTGCGGGCTCTTCTTAAACTCGGCGGTCTATGCCACCGCCATCAGCTACACCAACGCCGGCACCGCCACCGTGCTTCAGAGCCTGAACATCGTGTTTGTGCTTGCCATTTCATGCCTGCGCGAACGCCGTCGCCCACAGCAGCTCGAGCTTGTCGCGCTTGTCTGCGCTCTGGCTGCAACCTTCCTCATCGCAACGCACGGAGACCCGACGGCAATCCATATGCCCATCCTCGGCCTGTTCTTTGGCATTGCCACGGCAGCTGCCGCCACGTTCTACACCATGTACCCACGCCCGCTCTTCGAGCGCTGGGGAAGCTTTCCCGTGACGGGCATCGGCATGCTGCTGGGAGGCATCACGGGCCTTGTGGTCTGCACGGCCAACGGAACCATCCCCGAAGGCATACCGCCCCTTGACCTGGCAAGCATCGCCGTCCTGGCCGTGGCCGTGCTCGTTGGCACATTCGGCGCCTACGGGCTCTTCCTGCACGGCATATCCATCGTGGGGCCGCTCTGGGGCAACATGCTGGGCGCGGCCGAACCCGTCAGCGCCACGGTCATCACGGCGCTTTGGCTTGGCACGGCCTTCTCGTGGGCGGACTGGGCTGGACTCGCGTTGATGGTGGCAACCATCTTCCTTGTGGCCATCCAAACTAACCGCCCATAGGCGCGACCAAAGGCCGCGCTCAACCAAATCCTATGCCTGCAGCACCATGCGCAGGAAGTTCTGCGTGCGCTCGTTCTTGGGATTGCCAAAGACCTCTTCGGGAGTGCCCTCCTCGGCAATGACGCCACCGTCCACAAACAGGACGCGGTCCGCCACCTGGCGAGCGAAGCCCATCTCGTGCGTGACCACCACCATCGTCATGCCCTCGTTGGCCAGCTGGCGCATGACGTCAAGGACCTCTCCCACCATCTCGGGGTCAAGGGCGCTTGTGGGTTCGTCAAAGAGCATCAGTCCTGGCTTCATGGCAAGGGCGCGGGCAATGGCAACGCGCTGCTTCTGACCGCCCGAAAGGCTGTTGGGCATAGCGTCGGCCTTGTCGGCCAGGCCCACGCGCTCCAGCAGCTGGCGCGCCACCTGGTCGGCCTCCTCCTTGCCCATCTTCTTGCGCAGCACCGGGGCAATCGTTACGTTCTCAAGCACCGAGAGGTGCGGGAACAGATTGAAGTGCTGGAACTCCATGCCCACGTCTTCGCGCAGCACGTCGATGTTGGAAGCGTTGGCATCCATGATGTTGCCGTCCACGCGCACCGTGCCTGCGGTTGGCTGCTCCAGGCAGTTGATGCAGCGCAAAAACGTCGACTTGCCGGAGCCCGACGGGCCGATCACGCACACGACCTCGCCCGCCTCGATATCGCAGTCAATGCCCTTCAAGACCTCGTTCTTGCCGAAGTACTTGTGCAGGCCCCTAATCTCGACCTTTGCCATCGAGCGACACCTTCCTCTCCAGATAGCGCGAGGCGACGGTGATCGCGTAGATCACCACGAAGTACAGCACGAAGACCATGAGCCACACCTCGAACGAGCGGTACGTGCGCGCGATGATCTGCTGGCCCATGCGTGTGAGCTCGGCAAGGCCGATGACGCAGATGATGGAGGTGTCCTTGATGGTGATGCACCACTGGTTGACCACCGACGGCAGACAGATGCGGATGGCCTGCGGCAGGATGATGCGCCACGTGGTCTGACGCGCGGACAGGCCGAGCGATCGGGCCGCCTCGGTCTGGCCGCGGTCAACGGCCTGGATGCCGCCGCGGAAGATCTCGGACAGGTAGCCGCCCGCGTTGAGCGAAAGAGCGATGACGCCCGCGGTGAAGGCGCTCATGCGGATGCCGAGCGCGCCCGTCACGCCAAAGTAGATGAAGAACGTCTGCACCAGAAGTGGCGAGCAGCGGATGATGGCGACGAAGGCGCTGTTGACGAAGCGCAGGATGGGGTTGTTGGACAGGCCCATCAGAGCGGCGACAACACCCAGCACCATGGCGATGGCAAGCGAGAGACCCGCAAGCTGGAGCGTCAGGACCAGGCCTTGGAGCAAAAGGGGCATCGACTCGCGAAGCAACTCAAAGAAGCTCACCGCTCCTCCCTCCTCTCAAAACAATTGGCGAGGCGACGGCGCTTTTGCCCTCAGAAGGGCAGCAAAGCGGCCTCGTCTCGCCAATCGGAAGCAGGGCGCCCCGGCATTGCGCTGCAGGGCGCCCCGTCCCAACGATGGTTAGCCGACCGACTGGACGTAGGTACCCACGATCTTGTCGTAGGTGCCGTTGGCCTTGATGTTGGCAAGGCCGGCGTCAAAGGCAGCAAGAAGCTCGGCGTTGTCACCCTTGTTGACGGCAAAGCCGTACGGGGTGGCGTACTCGGAGTCTGAGGCTGCCTCGGCCACGATGGTAAGGGCCACGTTTCCGGTGGAGATGGCGTAGCTCATGACGGGCGTGTCCTCGAAGCATGCGGCGGTGTTGCCCGCAATGACGTCCTGGTACATGACGTCGGAGGTGTCAAACTGCACGGTCGTAAAGCCGTACTGATCCTTGAGGGACTCGGCCCACGCCTCGCTCATCGTGCCGGTCTTGACGGCTACCGTCTTGCCCTTGAGGTCGTCGAGAGACTTGATGCTCGCGTCGGCAGCAGCAGCGCAGACGGTGGAATCGTAGTACGGCTCAGAGAAGTCAAAGACCTCGCGACGGGCGTCGATGATGGACATGCCGGCAATGACGCCGTCGGACTGGCCAGACTGGACGGCCTGCAGGGCCGCGTCAAAGCCAAGCGGCTCAAGCTCGTACTCAAAGCCCTGATCGGCCGCAATGGCGGCAAGCAGCTCGACGTCGATGCCCACATAGGTGCCATCCGTGTCGGCATACTCAAACGGAGCAAAGGTCGTGTCGGTCGCGATCTTGTAAACCTTGGCGGTCTCTTCAGAACCACCCTCGGCAGCAGGAGCCGAGCCTCCCCCGCAGGCAACCAAGCCCAAGGCCAGCGCAGCAGCTGCAGCAACAGACACGAAGCGCCTAGAGAACTGCATGATGTCTCCCCTCTTGAATCAGGCTGAAAACAGCACTTGTTGAGGGAATTGTTTAGTACGACTTATGCCGTTCCATTACGAGCTGCAATGATTTACGGAGTGGTAACGCGAGGGCCAACTGCTCAAGAGATGCCTGCGCCAGAGATGTCGGCTCCCTCAACGGCTGCGCACGCTCTCGTGAACGCATAGACCCCAATCGCGGCGGATACCGATACGTTGAGGCTGTCCACCTCGTTGCCCTGCTCAATGAAGACGGCCTGGCCGTACGTGGCAAACTCCGCCGGTAGTCCCGTCGTTTCGTTACCAAACACCAAGGTGAACGGCGCACGCTTCTCTACCTCGGAAAGACTCTTGGCACCGTCAAGCATGAAGGTATAGATGGCATTATCCGGAAAGCGCTCTCGATACTCATCAAAGGTAGAGAACGTCTCGACACGCATGCCCAGGCGCGTACCCATGGAGACACGAATCGTTGCAGGAGAAAACGTATCAAAGTCCTCTTTGATTATGGCCACGTCGTGTATGCCAAATGCCAAGGCACTTCTTATGATGGCCCCCACGTTTGACGGATTGGAGGGATTGACAAGCACCACATGGGAACCCGGCAACATCTCGTCTTTCCATTTCACGAACTCGGCACAGATGGAAAAGACGCGTTGCTGTCCATCGGTTATCATGCGGCCTTGCTTATGGACTACCGGTACACCTTTCTCACGTGCAAGCCGGATCACTTCGTCGTGGTAGTGTTCGGGATACTTATTCTCATACGCATCGATGCGCATGATTATCTCGGGGTGAAAGTGCAGGAGGTCATACACGAGCGTTGCGCCAAAAGCAAATGAGGTGGGGCCACGTCTCCTATAGTGCACCTGCTCGCCAAAGAGATCAGAGAGCTTCACGATTGCGGACCCAAGGCTCTTCAGGCTGTGCTTTGCAAGTCGTTTGAGCTGCATGGCCATATCATCTCATTCTTCTCCATACGTGCAAAGCCAATCGGATAATGGTGCAGCTCGCACGTTTTGTCATTGTAACCCGCAAATGCTACCTGAGGGCCAGAGGGACGCGCCCTGCCCCCTTGAGCTGCCCCAGCAAGACGTCGCGATCGTTTTCGACCTCGCCATTGATGACCGCAAAGAGCAGCTCGTCCTGCACGCGCCTGACAGCTGGTCCGGGTGCGATGCAGAGGGTGTCGATGATGTCCCAGCCATTGACGGCAAGGTCAGAGACCTTCAGCGGGGGATGTTTGAGCAGCTCTTGGCGAACGGCCAGCGTAATGACATCCAAGTCGCGAACATAGAGCGCGGCGCGTGGAACCTTGGACACCGCGTCGGAACGCTTAAGGTCTATCAGCTGATAGATGAGAGCGCAGGCATCCCCCGGGTACACCTGTTCCAGCTTGACGAGCGTCCGCCGAATGGAACGTGGCGTTGGGTGCATTACGTGGTCATGGAAGCGTATGAGCGCACAGATACGCGCGATGTAGGACTTGGGGAAGGCCAGACGATGCAGGATCTCTTGGGCCATCTTGGCACCCACCTTGGGGTGACCGAAGAAATGTCCCCGGCCCGACGCGTCCAGCGTGAACGTCGCAGGCTTGGCCACATCGTGCAGAAGCGCTGCCCACCGAAGCTCGGCCGAAGCGCACCCCGCTGTGAACTCCTCGCTTGCACGGCAAACGTGAATCGTATGCTCGTACACGTCATAGGCATGCCACGGGCTTCTCTGGTCAAATCCCACCATGGGCTGCAGCTCAGGAATTGCGGCGCACAGGACCTCAGGCTCGGCGAGCATGGCCCAGGCAACCTTTCCCGAACGTACGATGCCGTCCATCTCCTGTCCAATGCGCTCCTGCGCAATGTCTGCTAGGCCGGGAGCCGCCTCAACGAGAGCCCGATGCGTCTTCTCCTCAATCGTGAACCCCATGCGCGCGGCAAAGCGGACCGCCCTGAGAACGCGGAGCGCATCCTCGGCAAAGCGGCGTCGTGGATCCCCTACGGCACGAATGATTCCCGCCTCAAGGTCCTGGACGCCCCCAAAGGGGTCAAGGAGCCCCCGCACGGGATGATAGGCAAGGGCATTGACCGTAAAGTCACGCCGAGCGAGGTCTTCTCGCACGTCGCGCACAAAGCGCACCTCGTCGGGGTGGCGGTGGTCGGAATAGTCACCTTCCACGCGATAGGTGGTGATTTCGATGGGCTCTCCGTCAACGACGGCAGTCACGGTGCCATGGGCGACGCCCGTCTCGTGCACCGGAATGCCAGCGGACGTAAGCGCGGCCTTGGCGTCTTGCCAATGCGCAGAAGATGTTATGTCAACGTCATGCGAGGGGGCACCACGCAAGGCGTCGCGAACCCATCCGCCCACGACCCATGCCTCAAAGCCAGCCTGCTCGAGCACGTCAAGCGCGCGCAGGGCGTGGGCAGGAAGGTCATATGCAAGTCCATAGTCTGAAAAAGACACGGCCAAGATTCCCATCGGATTGGCGCCATTGCAAAAAGTATAGCGCTGAGGGCATCGGTTCGTCATCGTGCTATGCTGC
>JAFUBJ010000362.1 GCA_017460265.1 Atopobiaceae bacterium
GTGAGGGTGTAGGTCACCTCGCCTACGAACGGAGCCTTGAACGAACCCTCGGAAGTGAAGACATCTCCGTCAAGTTTGCCCCGGGTGGACATCTTGCCAATGACCGGAGCATCTATTTCCCCATACACGATGTCTCCTTCGCTGCGAAGGATTACCATGCCTTGCTTGGTGCCAAATGGCGTGTCGACTTGTATGGTGTAGGTTCCGTCTACCATGGTGTGTCACTCTCGTTCGAAGGGTATTGATAGTTCTATTCATAGTCGAACCGCGCCAGGCACGTCAACAATAAGATGGGCACGCCAACCCTACGTAGGGGCAAGATCCCTTTTGTTCCAGAGGCCGTAACAGCGTGCCATTTCAGCGATGCTCCTTGTGCTAAGTTCGATTTGCACGTAATTGCCGCCTTGGTGGCTTCTTGAGGTGCCCGAGACCCGTTTGTGTGCAATGCTCACGACAAAGGGCCAGTTGGCGCTATGTAAACTGCACGCAACTGGCTCCGCTGGGCCTTCGCAGGCCTTCTTCGGGTGAGTTGCGTGCACATCACGTCACGTAAGGCCAGTTGGCGCTCGGGGTACTGCACACCATTGCCGCCTTGGTGGCTACTTGAGGTGCCCGAGACCCGTTTGCGTGCAAACTGCACCACGGAAGGTCAGTTAATGAACGCAAGGATCATATGCTCTTTGCGGGACTCACCTTATCGAACGACAAACACAACCAAATGGCGTGCTTTCGTTTCACGGTATGATAGGTGCTTCATCGTGCAACAACTCACATTAAGAAAACGGGGCTACATGCTCGCCACATCAAACAAGGTCATCCACCTTCGGCGCACTATCGTGTCGCTCTTTGTACTTGCTGTCTGCCTTGGCTTTACCGCATGCTCGGGCGATGATGACGTCTGGATACCACCGCGCGGCGTTCCCACGCCATACTACGACCAGAGCTACTTCTCTTGGGAAGAGGGACGGTGTCGCTATCAAGTGCCGCAGGGATCCTCAGGCAAAACCGGCGTTGACGTCTCGGAATACCAAGGAAGCATCGACTGGTACGCCGTGGCGTCAGACGGGATCGACTTTGCGTTCTTGCGCATTGGCTACCGAGGCACGACCGAGGGAAACCTCTTTGCCGACCAGCACTTTGAGGAGAACTACGCCTCTGCCCAAGAGGCGGGCATAGCGTGCGGCGCGTACTTCTTCTCACAGGCAACGAATGCCGCAGAGGCCGAAGAGGAGGCCTCCTTCGTGCTTGAGCTCCTGGGTGGACGAGCCTTGGACTATCCCGTGGTCTATGACCTTGAGGTTGCCTCAGGCACACGGGTGAGCGGCATCGACGATGACGCCGCCACGGCATGCGCGCAAGCCTTCTGCAGCACCATCCAAGCTGCGGGCTATGACGTCATGGTGTACGGCAACTACTACGACCTCATGAGATACAACGACGATGTCCTGAGCGCCTACGACCTATGGCTTGCAGAGTATGCAGACCACCCCAGCTATGACAGGCGTTTCTTGATTTGGCAGTACTCAAACGAAGGGACTGTGGCAGGCATTGGGTCGGGAGTAGACCTCAACCTCGACCTTGGCATGTGATAGACGCCTAACCAAGTGGGCGTCGCCCCTGTTTCCCGTTGCGAGGAAGGAGCCTTGGCCCAAGTCGGGCTTCCGGATTTTCCGAAACGGGCAAGGGTCCACCTACTTCGGACAAAAGATAAGCTGAAGTCGTCCGAAATGGGTTGTGATCAGGAGTGACGGTGGCGGCCCTTACGCTTGCGTGGAGGCAGCTCGTGCCAGTGGTCAATGACTGCCCGGAAATCCATGCTGTCCGCATCGAAGGTGTCGCATGGGCAAAGATGGATGATGCCTCGGAACTCATGAAGCCGATTGTGCTCCCAAGCCATGCCGCGGTCGGTAAGGGCATATTCTGACGCCGCGACGAAGGTTGGAAGCTCATCTTTCGATATCGGCTGGTCGTGATGTCCGGTGTAGAGGCGATCGAAGGGCAGCTCGGCCATACGTGCGAGTGTCTTGTCCCTCCAATCCTGGATGGAAAGGGACTCCTCAAAGAAGAGGCACATGATGGGCGTGACGGCATCGCCCGAGAACAGGATGCCGAGATCCTCAAGCAGATACCCCATCGAACCCGCCGTGTGTCCAGGGAAGGCAACGGCCCGCACGCACCTTCCGCCCAGGTCGAAGAAATCGCCATCGCTCACGGGGAGCTCGCGAGGACGAGAACCGTCACGCAGCGCGAAGGGCGTACCCTCCTCGACCAGCCCCTCCTCAATCACCTGCTCGAAGATGCGTGAGGAGTGATTCTCCACCAGCTCCCAGCAGCGATCGCCGCCATCCAGAGAGGAAAGGTAGGCCTCCTCATACCAATACGCTCCAGAAAGGTGGTCGTCATGCCCATGCGTGAGGGCAATCGTAACTGGAAGGTCAGTCAGCTCTTCGACGCATGAGCGCAGGTTGCCAATACCGCCGCAGGAGTCAACCAAAAGAGCGCTCGTCTCCCCTACCACCAGGTAGCAGTGGTTGCCCAGAACGTCGACGATGCGATACAGGCCAGCCGCCATGGGCTCGACTTTGAAGAGCTGGTTCATGTCTTACCTCCACATAAGAACACGGCTGCCAGAACTAGGAGCCTGACAGCCGCGCA
>JAFUBJ010000363.1 GCA_017460265.1 Atopobiaceae bacterium
AACAAAGAAGATGCCCCCATTTGTCACAGCGTATGAACCTGGGTCCAGCATTGCCGCAAATGCGCGAATCCATGCCGACAATCGGCACATGCTGCACCTTGACATAGCCGACTTCTTCCATAGCTGTGATGCTGATATGGTCAAAGAGGTGTTTCGTTCGGTAAGGATCGGGCAGGGCTGTGATAATCGCCAGGCAGGAAATCCACTCACTGACGAGGATACAAAGCTGCTGGTGTCTCTCTCAACGCTGAGAAATCGCCTCACTGTAGGCAGTCCCTCGTCCCCCTTCTTGGCAAACCGCATTCTGCTGCCCTTTGACTATGAGGTGCAGGCTGCATTGGGCCCCAGGTATGCCTATTCACGATATTCCGACGACATCATCATTTCATCAAATGACAGGATTGATAGCGGGCTGGTTGTCAGCGTCATGTCAGAGCGACTTGGCGAGCGCGGCTTTCGATTGAATGATGAGAAGACGCGCTGCGCGGGACCTGGGGATAAGCGCAAGGTTACCGGTGTGATCTTGACGCCTGACGGATCGTTAAGCGTGGGGAGGAGCCGGAAGCGGAAGCTGGAACGGGACTTGTACAGGTATCTGGTGCATGGAGAAGGATCTGCGCGCAGCATCCTCGGCATGCTTGACTTTTGCCGATCGGTGGAGCCGTCCTATGTGACGAAGCTTCTGATTAAGTACAAGAGCTATGGTATCGCCGAAACGACTCCCGGTGGCGTAATTGCGGCGTTGCGAGTGGCTGATAACTGCCACTGATGCTTACGTGTTAATCTCTTGCCTCGCTTGGCAGCCTTATGAGTTCTTCTTGCAATGGACGTCGTGCTAACGCCGGGCGAATTCAACCACAAACGGTCGGATTAAAACAACCAATCGAGTCAGGTAAAAGCAGCCATCGTACCTCCGATGACCCCCTATGCTGGTGTTGTCGACGCGCTGGCGATAGGAGGACAGATAGATGAATGACGAGCACGATGGCCTGCAGAAGATTATAGACGAGGCGCTGGGGTCGATGGCAGCGGAGGCGGTCGGAGGCTTCGACCCGCAGAGGTGCAACCTCGCCGAGTTCTGCTGCAGGACCGGCCTCTTCAGGCAGAGGGCGAGGACGATCAAGGCCAACGGCTTCAGGACCAAGCCCCACGGAAGTCTCGGGCTCAAGACCGAGAGCGCCGTGCTCAGCGGCTACACCGGCTTCGTAGACGAACAGCTGAGGAAGGGCGTGACGAGCTCCCAGGCCGTGTTCGAGCGCCTCGTGGGGCTGGGCTACCGCGAGGGCCTCACAGGAGACAGGTGCCTCGTTCAATCATGGCATGTACACGCATGGTGGCACCGACGTAACGCCCCTGGCCTGGTCGTCGAAGAAGCCAGAAGCGTTATTATTGGGCTGAAGTGTTGCTTGGCTCTCGGGATATGTTCTTCTACCGTTTGACAAACTACATTTGTGGACAATTGGGTACAAGAAGAGGAAGCCACTGCATTTGTAGCGAGATGCTTCGCTAATTTACCTCGCCGTTGACTGTCGCGTTTGAGTGATGCTGCGCGTCGTTTAACTGCGGGCGTTCAGTTGGGAGTGTTGTTCGTAGTGCTCGACAATCGAGAGCTTGCATCCTTAATACTGATGGCTTGTTGTGCTGTTTTGGTTTGCGGGAAAAAGAGTACACGACATGCAGTGCTTAAATCATTTCGAGATGTTCTCTTGGCCGCGTTGAGTCGTCCTTTGGTTCCTGTATGGGCAGCTTTTGCAGCTTGGTCTTTATTGGCAGTGAAGCTTATGGCCAAGTTCGGCTTATGGGACTCCTCACTCCTCAAGGACACGATTCTTGAGGTGGCGCTTGTTGGAATACCAGCCGTAGTCAACTACGTTAACGTGGTCATCACAAGAGTGATCTTCCGAGATTTTGTTTTGTCTGAAATTAGTATTGGCGGGGTTCTTGGCTACTACATTACCT
>JAFUBJ010000364.1 GCA_017460265.1 Atopobiaceae bacterium
GCGTGAGTCGGCCGCTATGGAAACCCCATCGCGGCCGTTTGCCATCAAAGGGGCTGTTCCTATGGTCACCCTTCACAATCGCGCGAAATGCTGAGCAATTGGGATGCGCATAGACACATGTGATGGCTTTGAACGGTACAATGAGCGGATGGCTACCCCCAAACAAAAGCCTCGTCATCTTTCCTCTTTGACGAATGAACAAGGAGAGGCTCATGAAGTCATTTGGAGCACAGCGTCGGAAGCTGATCTCCCTCCTCATCGTCGCGATGGCATGCCTCGCGCTTCTTCCGCACTACGCCCGTGCGGACGAGATTGAAGACATGCTTACCGCAGGTACGTATGTTGAGGGCGAGGTCATCGCAGCGTTTAGCACCACAGACGGCAACCTCGTGACGCAAGCGGACGCCCCGTATGAGGTCAAGCCACTCATGACGGTCGATTCCTCAGCCGCACGATCCGCAGACGGCGCGCTGATTGCACAGTCCACAGGGAACCTTACGCTCTCCTCCGTCACGTCCGGCTCGCTTTCGACCGAAGAGCTGCTGCGCTCTCTGGCAAACGACCCAAACGTCGCCTTTGCAGAGCCCAACTACACCTTCACGCTCGAGGGAGCGGAAGAGGCGAGCTACCTGACTTCTCAGGCAGACGCGTCCACTATCGGGGACCTGACGGCGTTGCAGTGGGACAACTGGTCGAGTGCCACGACCATGCACGCTGGCACGGGCCCCGACAACCCCTCCATCAACGTGCCGAACTTTGGGTCCTCTTCGCACGATGCCAACATGGAAAAGCCCGTTGTGGTGGCTTTGCTCGACACGGCAGTCTACTACCAGCATCCCGACCTGCAAAACGTTCTCTACCAGTTCAGCCCCGAGCAGCAGGCGTCGCTCGGCTGCTGGGAGTATGGCTACAAGGCGGGCGACAAGGGCGCACACGGCGACTACTATGACCCCGCATCGCTTGCCATCGGACACGGGACGCACACGGCTGGCATCCTCGGCGCGGAGTGGAACGGCTTTGGCACCAGTGGCGTGGCCTCCAACGTGCGGATCGTCTCGATTGACTTTTCGGGGGAGAACCTGAGTGTCTCCCTCGCGGACGCCATTTGCGCATATGACTTTGTCGACCGCTTCAACAAGCAGGCGTCCGAGGACGACCTCATCAAGGTGACCAGCAACTCGTGGGGCTGCGCTCAGTCAAGTCGTGCGCTGGACGCCGCAGTGCGCCAGCTCGGCGAGAAATGGGGCATCGTCAGTGTCTTCTCCGCGGGAAACGACGGCAGGAACAACGACCACTACGAGCGCCCCAACTCGTTCCTTGTAGACAACCCTTACGGCATCATCGTGGCCAACTCCACGGCCAACGAGACGCTGCCTGTCGGCAGCGAGTATGGCACTGCGACGGTAGACCTTGCGGCTCCTGGCACAAACATTCTCTCGACCGTGATCGAGAGCCAAGGGCAGTACATTTCTGACGCCACCCGTTCGACCGACCCGTTTTACGTGGGCTTTGACGATAACGACGCGGTTAAGGTGACGGTCTCGCAGCTCTACCAGGAGGGCAAGCCCGACCTGTGGCATGACGGCACCGTCGTGTCGACGGGCATCGGGGAGCAGGTCAGCGGCGTGCGTGCCTGCGGAACGGGCAGCCTGAAGGTCAAGATCGATCCGTCTCTTGTTGTCGACACCAACCCATACATCAAGTTCTCCCAGTACTACGACCTGCAGCTTGATATTGACCTGCCTGACGAGATGGCTAGCGACATTGAGGGGACCCCAGATCTGCACCTTGGCTTTGCACTTGCAGGCGGCACGGGCTCCATCGGCGTGATGACCGTTGCGACCGAGACGAACCTGGCACCCCTGGCGCTGAACCTGGGCCCCATGACGGACTCTCCTTCGGAGTGGACCTACGTGGACAAGGTGGTCACGATGCCCGGCCCCTATGACAAGGTCATCGAGGGCGAGCCGGAGCCAACCGGGAAGGCCCTGAGGCCCGAGGACGACCACCTCGTCATCAAGCTGCGCATTGCGCTTCCCGAGGGATGCGACACAATCTACCTCGACTCGATAGGCCTGGGCACGCAGACCGTACCCTACGGCTTCATGAGCGGCACGTCCATGGCCGCCCCGCACGTGTCGGGAGCCGCCGCCATACTGGCCTCGCAGGGGTATTCAGGCGCCGAACTGGCGTCGCTCGTGCGCTCCAAGGTGCGCATCCCAGACCCCGCGCTCGAGGTAAAGTCGGGCGGCATCCTTGACCTCTTGGTTGCGGGTTCGCCTGATGTTGGGGAGGATGACGCGCTGGCGCCTGACATCGTACACGTGACGGTCGACGGAACGACGGTGACCATAACGGGTGCCAACTTTGGGTCGAAGTCGGGGAAGGTGGACCTGGCCCGCTATGTTGCCGGGGCCGACCTGCAGCCGGTCTCCGCGAGCGTAGAGTCGTGGTCGGACACCGAGGTGGTGCTTTCGCTTGACGCTCCGTTTGAGGGAATCCTGAGCGCGGTGCTTACTAACGCGGCAGGAAAGTACGACACTAACCTCTGCTTTGTCAGCAAGGGGGCAAACGTCTACGAGCAGGACCTGCCCTTTGACGCTGGGGTAGGCGACGTGTTTGTGCATGGCGACGACCAAGGTGACTGGGAGCCCAAGGGACCACTCGTCGGCTTGGGATGCAAGCTGTACTATCTGCCTGCCTACGAGGGATACAGCGACGAACAGCCGTCTCATAGGCGCATGCTCTGCTTTGACCTCAAGACGCAGACGTGGTCCGAGCTTGACGAGCTGCCCGAATGGCTGAGCGGCGTCTCTGCCACGATGTACGAGGGAAAGATCGTCGTCGAAGGCGTCACCATGTACCCGCTGGAAAACGGCGAGCCTTCCACGCAGTTCCCCCGGGGCGAGTCCGCCGAAGAGCGCGTGTACGTGTACGACCCAACGACCAGCAAATGGGAACAGGCGTCTTCGGAGGGCGTATACCTCAACCAGACCATTGTGAACGATGACGGCCAGCTCAGGCTGGTGGGCGGATCCATGCCTGACCCAGCTAACCCCGAACGCCCTTGGATGACGGTTCCCGTGCCGGTGTTGAGCTACGACCTTGCGACGGGTGCGGGCGAAGAGCTCTGCGCCATGCCTGTCGCGTTCACGAACCCGCAGGTCGCGGCAAAGGACGGCACAATACTTGCCTACAGTGACGGTGTCGAGCCCAGTGCCAACCCTGCACCCGAGATCGTGCGCATTCAGGACGGGGAGGCGACCAAGCTCGAAGGAGCGCTGCCTGAGTACCTGAGCATGGAGGAGGCCAAAGGCAGGGCCTTTGTCCTGAGCGACGCCGCGAACTACCCCTACCACGCTGTGGTCGCGCCCGTGAGCGAGGGCTTCGTACTGGTGGGGCCTCCTGCAGCCGACGGCTCGTCGGACACCTATGTGCTGCGCGATGGCTCTGACGTCTTTGAGCCGTATGAGAAGCGCTCCTCGGAGGACTGCGTGTACTCGCAGGCGGCATGCACCTATCGTGGAAGGCTCTTTGTCATTGGCTCGGCCATTTTTGAGCCCGAGAACCGCATCTTCCGTGCAACGGCAATGGAAGTCCCCGAGTATCCGGGTGACATCCCTTGTGAGGAGGTTGATCCCGAGCCCGAGCCGGAACCCGAACCTGACCCCGAGCCCCAGCCGGAACCCGAACCAGAGCCAAAGCCGACGCCCGCACCCACACCAAAGGACAATTCCTCTCCGTCAAAGAAGTAGGCCCTCCCTCAAACGGGAGACGACGCAACGCCTCTGTTGGCAACGTGTCTCGCCGGCACCCTGGCGCTAGCTATGGGAACCACAACAAGACGTCGGGCTTAGGCGCTTCTTCACGCCGCCTTTTACGAATGGGGGACCGCCGAACGCCACGGCGATCCCCCACTTCATTTTCCAAGTGGAAAGCGTTACTCGTTATTACGCAAGGTCGCGGAAGTGGAAGCTCTTCTCGCCGCTTGCATAGGGGGCAACGGTGTGCCCGTTACCAAACAGCTTGTACTTGTAGGTCACGAGGCCGTCGAGCCCAACCGGACCGCGAGCATGAAGCTTGCTCGTGGAAATGCCCACCTCGGCGCCAAAACCGTAGCGGAAGCCGTCGGCAAAGCGCGTCGAGCAGTTCTGGTACACGCCGGCTGAGTCAACAAGCTGCATGAAGTGAGCAGCCGTCGCCTCGTTTTCGGTGATGATGGCATCGGTGTGGTGCGAGCCATGAGCGTTGATGTGCGCGATTGCCTCGTCCACGCCGTCAACCAGCTTGATCGAGATGATGAGCGCGAGATATTCGGTGTCCCAGTCGGCATCCGTCGCGGGAGTGCAGTCGGTCAGGGCACAGACGTCCTTGTCGCCACGGACCTCGACGCCCTTCTCGCGCAGGGCGGCCACGATCGGCGGGACCATCTCGGCGGCCACGGTACGGTCAACCAGGAGCGTCTCCGTCGCGTTGCAGACGGCAACATACTGGGTCTTTGCGTCCACCACAATCTCGATGGCCTTTGCAAGGTCGGCGTCGCGGTCAACGTAGGTGTGGCAGATGCCGTCAGCGTGGCCCATAACGGGAATGCGCGTGTTGTCCATGATGTAGCGCACAAACGCGTTGGATCCACGGGGAATGAGAAGGTCGACGGAGGTGTCGCAGGCAAGCAGGGCATTGATGTCCTCGCGGGCCTCCACCTGAGCGAGGCAGCCCTCGGGAAGGCCAGCCTCCACGGCAGCTGCGTGGATCACCTGGAAGAGCGCCTTGTTGGTATTGATCGTCTCGCTGCCGCCTTTGAGAATGGCGCAGTTGCCGCTCTTAAGGCAGAGTGTGCTGATCTGCACGAGCGCATCAGGACGAGCCTCAAAGATGACGCCGATGACGCCGATGGGGCAGCTCTCCCTATAGAGCGTAAGGCCCTCGTCGAGCTCACGCGCAAGGAGCGTCTTTCCCACTGGGTCAGGAAGCGAGATCAGGTCCTCAATGCCTGCGCACACGTCGGCGAGCTTGTGCTCGTCAAATCGCAGGCGCTTGACGATGGCCGATGCGACCCCTGCCTCGTCAGCAGCTGCGAGGTCCGCGGCGTTGGCCGCAAACACCTCGTCTGCATGGGCAAGCAGTGCCTCGCGAATATGCGCGAGCGCGGCGTTGCGCACCTCAAGAGGCGTCGCCGCCATCACGGGACTCTCAAGCTTCATCTGCGCCGCTACCTGTGCAATATCACTCATGCAAATCCCCTCTCCCGCGGGACCAAGAGGTCCGACCCTCTGGTCCGCTCTGGTTCACTTTCGGGACCAAGAGGTCCGACCCTCTGGTCCGCTATGGTTCACTTTTACGCAAGCTCCTCGATAAGCTTGCCGAGCTTATCGCACATCTCGTCAATCTGCGCCTCGGTTACCACCAGCGGCGGCAGGAAGCGCAGGATGGAGTCTCCAATATGGTTGAGCACGATCCCTGCCTCGAGTCCGCGGTCAACAAGCGGCGTGGCAATGGGCACGTCAAGCTGAGCACCTCGCATGAGGCCATGGCCGCGCACCTCAATCACGTGCGGCAGCTTTGACAGACGGTCTGCGAGGTAGGCACCCGTCTCGATGACGTGCTCGCCAATCTTCTCGTCGAGCATCGTCTGAACGGTTGCGCGACCGGCGGCAGCGGCAAGTGCGTTGCCTCCAAACGTCGAGCCGTGGTCGCCGGGAGCCATGAGGTCGGCAAGCTCGCTGCGCGCGGCAACCGCACCGGTGGGGAAGCCGTCGGCGATTCCCTTTGCCATGCTCACAATGTCAGGCTCGATACCGGCCAGCTGGTACGAGAACGGCGCGCCACAGCGGAAGAAACCGGTCTGCACCTCGTCAATGATGAGCACGATGCCCTTTTCGGTGCAGAGGTCGCGCACAAAGCGCAGGTATTCCTTCGTGGCAGGCCAAACGCCAC
>JAFUBJ010000365.1 GCA_017460265.1 Atopobiaceae bacterium
AATGTGTCCGACCTCTACCTCTGCGGCCACAGCCAGGGTGGCTTCCTCACCATGATGATGGGCGCGCTTCGCCCTGACGACCTCAAGGCGCTCATCCCCATGTCGCCCGCCATCGTCATCGTGGACAACGCCCGCGCCGGCGAGCTCTTCGGCATGAAGTTCGACCCGGTGCACGTGCCCGACCGCATCTACCTCGGCAACCCCAACCTCGCCGAGGGTGGCACCGAGGCTCCGAGCTTCTGCGGCGACTACTTCCGCATCGCCCAGCACATCGACGTGGACGACGTCATCGCCTCGTACCACGGGCCCGTGCTGCTGGTCCATGGCACCGAGGACATGGCCGTGCCGGTGCAGTACTCGATCGATGCTGCGGAGAAGTACGACAACGCGAAGCTCGTGCTCATCGAGGACGACGACCACAACTACCACGCACACCTCGACCAGGTGTGCACCGCCGTTCAGGAGTTCGTGCGCACGCTTGCTTAGAGACTAACTACACATGGAACGGGCCCGAACGGGATAATTCCCGCTCGGGCCCGTCCCTTTAGGGAACAGTTTTAAAGCCTACTCCCAGCTGATGTCCGCGCCGTTGGTCTCGCAGACCTTCTTGTACCAGTCGAAGGACTCCTTCTTCTCGCGGTGCAGGTCGCCGTTGCCGTCGTTGTCCTTGTCCACGTAGATGAAGCCATAGCGCTTCTTCATCTCGCCCGTGGATGCGCTTACGAGGTCGATGCAGCCCCACATCGTGTAGCCCATCAGGTCGACGCCGTCATAGATGGCGTGGCCCATCTCCTCGATATGCTTCTTCATGTAGTCGATGCGGTACGGGTCGTGGAAGATGCCGTCTTCGGCCTTCTCATCCACGGCACCCAGGCCGTTCTCGACGATCATCAGAGGAATCTGGTAGCGGTCGTAGACCTCCTCGAGGTACCAACGCAGGCCCTGCGGGTCAATCTGCCAGCCCCAGTCGCTCGCCTCAAGGTAGGGGTTCTTCACGCCAGAGAAGACGTTGCCCGCCGCGGCAGCCGCATCGGCATGCGTGGTGGTGGCGCCGCTCATGTAGTACGAGAAGCTGTAGAAGTCCACGACGCCGTCGAGCAGGGTCTCCTCGTCACGGTCGGCCAGGTCTTCCATCATCTCGACGTCAACGCCGCGCTCGATCCAGAGAGCCTTGGCCCATGCCGGATACTCGCCGCGCACGTGCACGTCGCCGCAGTAGAAGTTGTTCTCGCGGGTGGCCTTCTGCGCCTTGATGACGTCGGCGGGGTCGCAAGTGAACGGATAGGTGGCGTTGCCAGCAATCATGCAACCAACCATGTTCTCGGGGTCGATCGCGTGGGCGATCTGGACGGCCTTCGCGGAGGCCACAAACTGGTTATGCAGGCCCTTGAAGGTGCGGTTGACGTCGACCCAATCCGAGTCTCCGCCAAAGGAGAGCGCCCAGTCATCAGGCGGCAGGATGCCCAAGCCGTAGATGTCACCAAAGCCAGGGGTCATGCCGCAGTTGATCTCGTTGAAGGTAAGCCAGTACTTGACCAGGCCCTTGTACTCGCGGAAGCAGAGGTCGGCGTAGCGCACCCAGATGTCGATGATGGCGTCGTTGTCCCAGCCGCCGTACTTGTGGGAGAGCGCCAGCGGGAACTCATAGTGCGAGAGCGTGACCAGCGGCTCGATGCCGTACTTGTGGCACTCCTCGAACACGCTGCGGTAGAAGTCGATGCCGGCCTGGCACGGCGTGGCGTCGTCGCCATTGGGGAAGATGCGGCTCATCTGGATGGACAGGCGGAAGCACTTGAAGCCCATCTCGCCGAAGAGCGCGATGTCCTCCTTGTAGTGATGATAGAAGTCGATGGCCTCGTGGCTGGGGTAGTACGTGTTGGGACGAACGCCCTTGGGGGTCACGACGCGCGGCGTGTCCACCGTTCCACCCATGATGATGTCGGGGACCGAGAGGCCCTTGCCGTCAGCGTCGTAGCCGCCCTCAAACTGGTTGGCTGCCGTCGCGCCGCCCCACAGGAACCCCTCGGGAAACTTGTAATCTGCCATGTGCGCTCCTTCGCATTTTTGTTTGGTACCTACAGATTTAATGATGAAGGGCGACATGAGATTTGAGAAGCACGTATCGGCAGTCGTATGGGTGACATCGATGGAAGCGCAACACAAAAGACCGATAGCACCTGTCAAGATACCGTTCGCCCGGCAACCCCGAAATTGTGTGTCGCAAGGCCGTACCGCCTTGCACCATCTGCAACCATTTCCAATCGCAGCAGGCCAACAGCCCCACGGGATATAACTGTCAGCAGCTATCACGCGCTTTTCAACATCAGTACAAGCTCCCATCTGGGAAAACTGCAGTTATCTGGTAGGAATCTGCATCGCTGCATGGGCTAGCATCCCCATACCACACATAGCCTGGAAAGGACGTCTATGCCCGAGCGCCGTATCAGACCGCTTCGCCACGACTTGCTCGCTCAAGTACGGGAGGCTCATGACGAGAAGCGCTTCTTTACGACCACAAATAAGGTGCTTGCCAAACGCCTACACAGAGCCGTTCATGCAGGCAAGCTCATCTCACCGCTACCACAGGTCTACGCCCTGCCCTCCCACTGGATGGATCTCAAGGCTGGGGAGCGGCATCTATACACCGTTCGAGCGTTGGCAACTCTTCACCCCGACTGGACGTTTTGCTCGGTCTCTGCCGCTGTTGTCCACGGACTGTCCGTCTCGTATCAGCTGCTCGGCAACGTGCACGTAGCAACCACCCGACACGCTCACTCGGCCAGCCGTGCAGGCATCACAAGACATATTGTTGACCATGACGAGTTTAGAGAGGTGGACGGCATACGCGTGACCTCGATGTCGCGCACCGCGTTTGATGCTATACGTGATGCAGGCTTCAGAAGCGGCCTTGCCCTTGCAGACTCCGCTCTTCGCGTGGGTGGCATGAAGCAGGAACAGCTGATGATGACATGCGGACGGTTTGACCCCCACATACGAAACAAACAACGCGCATTGGAGATTATTGCCTTGGCAGATCCACGCGCAGAGAGTGGAGGAGAGTCGGTTGCCCGAGCCGTCATGATTGAGCTCGGAGCGATGCCGCCCATGCTACAAGTCTTGGTAGGAGACCAAGTTGACCACATGGAAGAATATCGTGCCGATTTTGGCTGGCATTTGCCTGATGACTCATGGGTGCTGGGAGAGCTCGACGGCCACGAGAAGTATACAAATCCGATCACGACCAAGGGCCGTAACATGGTTCAGGTATTAGCAGATGAACGGATACGAGAGTCCCGCGTAAGCGCATCGGGCGCCAAAATCATGCGGTTCTCGTTTGCTGAAGCCGTAAAATCAAAGCGCATGCTCCACCTCCTTCGTGCATATGGCGTCCCGCTTGGATACCCAATTCCCGAAGTGGCGTTGGCCGGATGAGTTTGCCAGCAACCTTGAAGCACTGTACGTCAATGGCGCCATTAGAAAGATAACGTACGTCAAAAGTGCCATTACAAGTCAAGATATAGAGCTGAAACGGCACTTTAGACGTACGGCAATCACAAATTGGCACTTTTGACGTACAGCAATACGATCGACTGCCCCTGCAACACGATGAAAATGTGGTCGTGGTATCGTCTTTGCCACGCACACCCGACCCACCGGAGGACCCCATGGAAAAGATTGCCATGACTACCCCACTCGTCGAGATGGACGGCGACGAGATGACCCGCATCATCTGGAAGATGATCAAAGAAGAGCTGATTTGCCCCTACGTTGACCTGAAGACCGAGTATTACGATCTGGGCCTTGAAAACCGCGAGAAGACAGGCGACCAGGTCACCGTCGACTCTGCCGAGGCCACCAAGAAATACGGCGTTGCCGTGAAGTGCGCCACCATCACGCCCAACGCCGCACGCATGGAGGAGTACAACCTCTCCCAGATGTGGAAGAGCCCCAATGGCACCATCCGTGCCATCCTCGATGGCAC
>JAFUBJ010000366.1 GCA_017460265.1 Atopobiaceae bacterium
TGACATCAAGAGCCCACAGGACCTTCCCAAGCCCGAGAAAATCGAGAGGATCGAGGAGCCCTACCTGCGCGCCTCGGTAATCGTGCCGCCTGAGTACATGGGCGCCGTCATTCAGCTCGTTATCGAGCATCGCGGCATCCAGGACAACATGGTCTACCTCTCCGACAACTCGGTCGAGATCACTTTCTACATCCCGCTTGCGGAACTCATTCTTGACTTCTTTGATCAGCTCAAGAGCCGTACCAAGGGTTATGCCTCCCTTGACTACGAGTTTGCGGACTACCGTCCTTCCGACCTCGTGAAGCTTGACATTCTTCTTGCGGGCGAGGAGGTCGACGCCCTGAGCTTCATCGTGCACAAGGACAAGGCCTACACGCTGGCCCGCGGCCTGTGCGACAAGCTCAAGGAGATCATCCCGCGTCAGCAGTTTGAGGTGCCCATCCAAGGGGCCATCGGCAACAAGATCATCAGCCGCTCTACGGTCAAGGCCGTGCGCAAGGACGTGTTGGCCAAGTGCTACGGTGGCGACATCAGCCGTAAGCGCAAGCTGCTCGATAAGCAGAAGGAGGTCAAGAAGCTCATTAAGTCCATCGGTACGGTGGACGTCCCGCAGGAGGCCTTCCTTGCCGTGCTCAAGGTTGGTGACGAGTGACGGGCGGTCACTGGGGGCACCACGAGCCAAAGCCTGACGTGAGCTACGACTCCCTTGTCGATCCTGACGACGTCTTGAAGGAGTGCGCTGCTCGTGCGGGACTTTCCTCGAGCATTGCCCCCTTTGCCCAGACCGGTTCGCTCCGCAGCCGCTTTGCGGTCAACCCCTTCCTCATGGCGCCTATGGCTGGCGTCTCGGATGCGGCCTATCGCCTGATGGCACGGTCGGGTGGTGCCGCGCTTGCCTACACCGAGATGGTATCGGTCGCGGGCCTTCACTATGGGAGCGACAAGACCTGGGAGCTGGTCGTTCCCGTGTCTCCCGAGCCAGACATTGCCGTGCAGCTCTTTGGCTCCAGGCCAGAGCAGTTTCGCGAGGCTGCGGCATCTGTGTCAGATCGACTGGGCGATCGGCTGGCCCTCATTGACGTCAACATGGCCTGTCCCGTCCCCAAGGTCACCAGGAAGGGCGAGGGTTCGGCGTTGCTCGACGACCCTGACTGCGCCGCCCGCATCGTCCGTGCCTGTCTTGAGGGACTATCTGACACTGGGCGCGAGGCGCCGGTCACGGTCAAGATCAGGTCGGCGCGTCGGACGGGGGACCCCGAGGTCGCTCCTGAGTTTGCGCGGGCCATGGAGCAGGCGGGGGCCTCTGCCGTCGCCGTCCACGGCAGGACGGCAAGCCAACTCTATCGTGGCGAGGCGGACTGGGGCTGCGTGAGGCGGGTGGTGGAAGCCGTCAGCATTCCCGTCATAGGCTCAGGAGACGTGCGCGGCCCCCACGAGGCAGTGCGCATGCTGCAAGAGACAGGCTGTGCCGCCGTCATGGTGGCTCGCGGGACCTACGGCAACCCCTGGTGCTTCGACGATGCCCGCACCCTCGTCAACGGCGGGGAGATCTTCTCGCATGACGCATTGCAGCGCCTGGCGGCGTTTGCCTGTCACGTGCGCCTTCTTGACGCCACCCACGCACACCTTGCTCGCGCCCGCAGCCTTGCCGGTTGGTTCTTCAAGGGCATGCCTAACGCGGCATCGCTTCGGGATCGTGCGATGCGCTGCCAGTCGGTCAAGGACTACCTCGCGTTGGCTGACGAGCTCATGGAGCTGACGGGGGAGAGGTCATGAGTCCCTTGGCTGGGCATCCCGTCACGCGACGCCAGGCATTGGAGCTGGCAGCTGTCGCTAGCGGCTTCGGCTTCAGGCAGGCCTCCGCATCCGTGCAACCCCTGCCGCTTTTTGGACGCGAAGGCAAGGCGAGGCTTGACGGCGCGGTTGACGATGCGCTCGGCCTGCTGGATGCTCGTGCCTTGGTGAGCGAGCTTTCCCTGGAGCAGAAGGTTGCCCAGCTCTTCGTGATAAAACCCGAGGCGGTCTTGGGCCAAACCCCGATCCTTACCGTCGACGAAGATCTGAGGGATGCTCTCCTCAGGCGGCCCGTTGGCGGCGTCATGCTCAAGGACACGAGCTTCGTTGATCCTGACCAGGCACGCACGTTGACTCGGCAGTTGCAGGAGTGCTCA
>JAFUBJ010000367.1 GCA_017460265.1 Atopobiaceae bacterium
CCGTCATCACAATGCGATCAGATCTGCATCCTCCCAGCGCCAAACAACGTGTTTGACAGCTTCTCGCGCGCAAGCATCTCCGATGGCGTGGGCTCGTCGCTCCCTCTGCCCAGGATTCTTTCAAGCTGGTTGGCAAGTCGGTTTGCCTTCACGGGATCTGAGAGGTCCGCATACTTGGCCTGCAGTACGCGTTCGCCCTTTGCCAAAAGGAAGTTCAGACGATTTCGATCCGCATCCACCTGGCGCTCGTGGTGCTTTCCCAGGTATTCTGCCCCTGCGTTCTGGTCAGGCACGCCCATGTCAATTCGCGCGAACCGCCTGTCGGCTCGGTCCACGATGCCGGCGTCCGTGTCCTTGACATCGATGACATAGTTGAGCTTGAGCCCATCGATGCCGCGTCCTCCCAACGCTGGCGGCAGGCTCATCATCAAGAACATGTTGATCTCTTGGGGCGATTCGGCACCGTCCGCCACCTGCCTGAGCGCTCGTCGCGCCCGCGCCACCCCATGGATCCCCGACGCCCCCTTAAGGAAGCATGACAGTCGTTCGACGCTGGTAATCGGCTCTCTTCCACGGACCTTCTCCGTCTTTGGGTCAAGCGTGTACGATGCGCAAAGCGCGCATCCCACAAGGACCAAGCTGACCATGTCAAGCTCTCTAGCCAGCTGAAGAAAGGTGAACTCCGGTGTGCTCACGTAGATGCCCGGTCCCGAAAGGACAAAGGATCCAGGGGGTATGGGCGAGTCCCAGCAGTGTCGTACAAGGCCGCCAGTCTTTCGGCGATTACTCGTCCTGGGAACCAGCACATGATGGCATCCCGCCTCAGAAGGTTCTAGGCAGCCAGGGCCTGCCAGCGGGGCAAAGACGCCGGCTTCGGCAAGGCGGGTAGAGCGCACGTCCCTCACTCGAGAAACCGCATCGCAGAGGGCTTCGACCTTGACAGGTCGGGCACGCTCGTAAAGGGAGGGTCCATACCGGTACGCATAGTAGAAGGACTCTGCAAATCCCGAGTAAAAACGCACTGACAATCACCTTTGCAGTGGACGAGGGCCATGGGGCAACGCGTCTTTAGCGTAGGGGAGACAGGGGCGTCACGACCCTACGACTTGAGAAGGTACAGCACTTGAGTGTCGCCAAGCTGCATATAGCTGCATGGTTATCGACAATGGGCAGGTCGCATGGGATATGAAAGGCGTATTGTTGCCGTCAGGAACGGCCAAAGGAATCGGAACGCGATGTGAGGGCATCGTAAAAGAGCAGCTCAGGTGGCTGTCAGAAATAAGTGCCGGTAAAGGAGCGAACCGGAGGTGACCGTGCGTTACCAAAGGGAACCGTTGTGCCGGACTACCCATTTTGGAATTGCACGCAATTGACGTCCAGTGTGCCGTCACGGCCATCTACAAGCAAGTTGTGTGCAATTGCCCCGACAAAACCCCAGTTGGCCTTTCGGCAAGTGCACGCAATTGACGCCCGATGTGCCGCCACAGCCATCCACAAGCAAGTTGCGTGCAGTCAAGGCTTCGATAAAGTCTCGATTACATTTCTTGTATACGGAAAGAGCAACCTTTTTTCAGTCCTCTTACAGCAGGTAAACGGGCTAATAACTCTCAAGGTAAGGTAGACCCTTACTTCCAGCGACTTTCCCGTGAAGACGAGCAAAGGTGGGTATCCTTATGGGTATGCGCATGCCCGACGCATGCCGCCCCTCATGTCCGGAGGTCACTTTGGTCTGTCCACACTGCGGAACTCACGTCCCCGACGACGCCGTCCGGTGTCCGGCCTGTCGTGCCGAGCTCGAGACGACCATGTCGATGGGACGCCTCGAGGGCACCTTCTGCCCGTCGTGCGGCGCGCTCGTGACCAACGGCCAGAGCTCGTGCCCCAACTGCGGCATGCCCGTCGAGACGCCCGCCCCCGCAGGCCCTGACGCCATCCCCGTCGTGGAGCGCCCGACCATCGAGACAGAGATCGAGTCCGCCGCCCTCATCGAGAGCGCCATACCCTCTGCCCCCGACGCCGCCGAGGTTGCCCGGCAGGAGAGTGCCTATGCGCCTCCCACCCGCAACCTTGCGTTTGCCGCGCTCCTTGCGCTGGTCGTCATGGGCGGGATCGTGCTGGCCATCACCCACCCCTGGAACCCGCTTGCCTATGACGAGCGTGCGACGGAGGAGGCCGACCTGTCCCACGTGGGGTTTCCGGGCGAGCGCGAGACGCTCTCCGGCCAGGACTCCGATCCCGACGAGGAGTTTGAGGTGCAGAGCGCAGACGAGCTCTCCCAAGAGGTCCTGGGAGAGACGTACGTCTCGCTAGGCGAGCTCCACGACTCCCTTGCGAAGAGCGAGGATTCGCTTCGCACCGCCCTGCGGGAAGGCGACACGGAAGCTCGCGTGCATGGCGCCCAGGACATGGAGGACCTCAGCCTGACCGCAAGCAACCTCGTTGACGAGCTCTATGCCGTCGACGTTTCCTCGGGGACCTACGCGGACGAGCGCGAGACGCTCCTTGAGCTCGCGAGCTGGCTACGTAACTGGGCGGATGCGCTCGATGCCGCCTGGACCGTTGC
>JAFUBJ010000368.1 GCA_017460265.1 Atopobiaceae bacterium
AGAAGTGCTGCTTGGCGACCTGGTTCTGTATGATGTGACACAAAGAGTTGGGTGCATGATGGCTCGTCCATTTCGAGGGGGCATGATGAAAACGTCCGCACGCTGTATAGGGACTGCCTTGGGCTCAATAGCCATTGCAACGTCACTCGTCCTTGGGCTTGTTGCGTGCTCTGCCGCTAAGGAGGAGTCGCCTAAGGATGGCGTGCAAGAGGAAGATGACGCGCAAGTCGTTCCTGCTCCGACGACAGTGGCGGGCAGGTACGAGGCAGACTCCAACGCGATGCTGCCCCTGTTTGACTATGCCTTGGTCGGCGTGCACGAAGTCAACGGACGGCAGGGTGTCGCAGCATCGGAAGGAGCGTTCTACGTGAGCGGGAGCACTACCCTTTCAGTGTACGACGAAGGCTGGAACCTGCTCAGGGAAAACGACGACCCATTCAAGGGCTTTTCCGCGGAAGTCAACCACATCGGCGACATCGATGCCTACGAGGGCGAGGTGTATGCAGGCGTCGAGTACTTCATGGATGGAGAGGCGCGCAACATCCAGATTGCCGTCTATGATGCGAAGACGCTCGAGCTTGTGCGCACCTATCCCGTTGACGAGGGAAGCGGGCAGAATGAGGTCTCTGGCATAGCCATCGACCCCGACTCGAATTCGGTCTGGATGTGCTCGTGGGCGGAGGGCGAAAGCGGCAGGTACCTCTATCGCTACGACCTGACGACGGGAGCGTATCTGGGGAAGCATCATCTCCAGGCTCCTCCGCAGTGGATACAAGGCGTGGCCTACCACGATGGTTGGCTCTTCCTCACGGCGGATGACGGCACGGCCGATTTGGGCGAGCCTGACCATGTGTGGCGATGCCGCGTGGACACCGACCGCACCGCCTGGCCCGTCTTGCTCGAGCGGACCCTTGATGACGTGACGCTCTTAGGTGAGGTCGAGGGCATCTCCTTTGACGAAAGCACGGGCCAGATGATCGTCTCGTACAACCGTGGCGCACAGATCGTGCTGGGCATGCCTGTCGGCTTCTACGAGGGCTATGAGGCCGAGGTCCACGAGGCCTATGTCTTTGACATGGCACCTGCGGCAGTGGGGAACTAGGCACGGCCATCTTAACGTCTGGTGCGTCTGGTGAAGCTGACGTCGCGCAGAGACATGCTGCCGTCACAGTGGCACAATGTTGCATAAGTGATTGTTCCTATACGGCGTACCACGCCGTTTTTAGGTGAAAGGTTGGATACGCGACATGGGAGCCCAGAAAGCGCCGAGAACCCTCAGAAAAGACCTCGGCTGGCCGACTGCCGCCTCAATCGTAGTCGGGTGCGTCATTGGCGCAGGCGTCTTCTTCAAGCCCTACGCCATCTATCAGACCACGGACGGCGCTCCCGGCATGGGCATTCTCGCCTGGGTGGTGGGCGGCATCATGAGCATCCTCGGTGCCCTCACCTTCGCCGAGGTTGCCATCCTCATACCCAAGACGGGCGGCATGGTCACCTATCTCACCGAGGCGTTTGACGAGCGCCTGGGCTTTTTGGCCGGCTGGATGCAGGTCGTCATCTTCTATCCAGCCTTTCTTGCCGGCTATGGCGTCAAGGTGGGAACCGAGCTGGGGGAGTATGTGGGGCAGGCCCTCGTCCTTCCCATTGCCATCGCGGTCATTTGCTTTCTGGTCTTTGTCAACTCGCTGGGGTCGAAGGCGGCGGGAAGCGCACAGGTCGTCGCCACGGTCTGCAAGCTTGTCCCCCTCGCGCTCATCACGGTCTTTGGCTTCCTGCGCGGCTCGGGCGGAAACCCGGTCCTGACGCCGCTTGTGGGAGAGGGGAGAAGCGTCGTCGGCACGCTTGGCTCGACTCTCCTCGCGGTGCTCTTTGCCTTTGAGGGGTGGACCAACGTTGGCACCATCGCTGGAGAGATGAAGGATCCCGCGCGTGACCTCCCGCGCGCCATCGTCGGCGGCGTGTCGCTCATCATGGCGGTCTATCTTGCCATCAACGTGGCATACCTGTGGGTCATTCCCGCAAGTGAGCTCATGGTGATAGAATCGCCTGCGGCAGCGGTCGCGACCAAGATCTTTGGGCCTTCAGGAGGAACCCTCATCAAGGCGGGCATCATCACCTCGGTCATCGGTGCCGGCAACGGCTTCCTCATGTCGGGATCGCGCGTGGCCTACCAACTGTCCGAACAGGGAACGCTTCCCTTCAGCTCGTGGCTCGCACGGCTTAACGACCGCGACGTTCCGTCCAATTCGGTTTTGCTTATCGGCGCGCTTGCCTGCCTGTACTCCCTCATCGGCGAATTCGATCTTCTGACCGACCTGGGCGTCTTTTCGTGCTGGATTTTCTATACCCTTACGTTTGCGTGCGTCATGCGTCTTCGCCACACCCATCCCGACTGGCCGCGAACCTATCGCGTGCCACTCTATCCAGCAGTTCCCCTGCTGGCCATCGCGAGTGGCCTCTATGTCATCGTGAGCCAGCTGTTCTTCTCGGGCCAGCGCGGCCTGCTCATGAGCCTGTGCAGCGTGGGCATCACGCTCCTGGGGCTTCCCGTGCTCTATGCGGTGAGGGGACGAAAGGCATAAGACGACGCACTCGACCGTGCCGTTTGAGCGCGTCTCCTGAAGGGATTGCCAATGAGGAGCAGTTGCCGTTTTTGCGCCACCCTCGTCCTTGCCCTGTCGGTTGCCCTTTGTGGCTGCGGGAAGGCCGTGGAGACTAACGACGGCTCTCAGGCCCGGGAAGTCGAGGAGGTCTCGACCGAGACGGCAGAGCCTCTGGCAGAGGAGGAGCCCGAGAAGGATGCCGAGGAGCCAGCGGAAACCGATGCCGTCACCACGACGGAGTACGCCTGCATCACGGTCACGATGCCCTCTCGTTATGAGGAGATGGGACGAGCCTTGATTGAGTACGAGCAGGCGCTTCGCCTTGAGTACGCCTATAACGGAGACCGAGTGCTGCTGGCAGAGGTCGATTGGGACGAGCGCGCGGCCATTCCCTATGAGATCAAGGAGGAGCGTTGGGACGTCGGCAAGGTGACGTACCAGGACTCTGTTGCCGACGCGGTCATGCACGTCCCCTACGTCGATGCCGATGGGAAGACCTTCTATGGTGGCCTTGAGGTCGATGGTGCGGTATTGGCTCCCGAGTACTATCTGGGGCTCTCGCCGATAGAGATTCGATCATGGCTTCACACCAACGTCGGAGAGATCCCGGTCTCCGCGAGGGAGGACGGCCTTTCGACAAGGACGATAGAGTTCTATGGGGTGTGGGCGTATGCCTCGAAGGACCTTGGCGAGGCGATCGCATTTGCCAATGACGCAAGGGGGAGTGGGTTTGACGCCGAGGTCTTTTTGACGACCGACTGGGAAAACCTCAATCCCGAGCCTTGGTTCGTGGTCTCGCTCGGTTGCGCACAGACGGAAGCAGCAGCGGTGGGAATACTCGAGAATGCGCTCTATCTTCCGGCTGGTGGCTACGATGATGCCTACATCAAGTTCTCTGGCGCTTACGTGGGGTAGGGGAAGCGGGTCACCACCATGAGCGGACGTGCGCTTCCCGGTTATGTCGAGGGCTTTGACCCCGAGGTCAATCTGCGCGACCTTGGCGGGTGGCAGACGCGCGATGGCCGACATGTCCGCAAGGGGCTCATCTATCGGAGTTCACGATTGGACGTGCTTGACACCTCGGAGCTCGTGCGCCTGCAGCAGCTGGGACTTGCCTGCGTGGTCGACCTGCGCCCACGCGAAGAGACACAGCGCCATCCCGACCCGCGCCTTCCCTCCATTCGATACGTGCAGGCAGACGCAGGTCGCGACCCACTTGATACGGGAACGATGGCAGACGCGAGCCCGTCGCAGGTCATCGACGCCATGGCGCGCAAGACTGCCGCGATGGCCTTTGGCAACGCGGGTGCGGCCAAGGTGCTCTCGCTTCTTGTCGAGGGGACTGTTCCGCTGCTCTTTCACTGCAACTCGGGCAGGGACCGCTCGGGCGTCGTTGCCATGATCGTCCTCATGGCGCTAAGGTGCAAAGATGACGTCGTCCTTCAGGACTACCTGCTGACGAATGCCTATCGAGTGCGGTCGTTAGCGGCTCTAAAGGCGCAGTATGCTGACGCGCTGGCCTTGGGGGAGGAGTACCGCCAGCTCATTACCGTCATGGCGGGTGTGCTTCCCCAGACGGGGCAGGCAGTGCTCGATGCCATTGATGGCGCCTTTCCGTCTCGTGAGGCGTTTCTGCGTCAAGAGTATGGCTTGGACGAGGCGGGACTCGATCGCCTGAGTGATCTCGACATTTCCTGAGTGCGCTGAACTTGAAGGGCGAGACCCTCAGCCCATCCCGGGATAGCCCAGCTGGCGAAGTGCCTCATAGATGACGATTGCTGCGGCGTTCGAGAGGTTGAGCGAGGTGATCTGCCCCACGCGCGGGTCGACGTAATTGCCGCAGATGTCTCGCGGCATGTCGGGATGGAGCCTGCCGTACCGTTCGTGCCAGCCGTCCGCCCCAACGAGCGCGTCGTCGCCCAGCATGGGGATGCGTTCGCACCGCGAGGGGTTTGCGGCAAGAAGGCGCTCGTCGAGCCCTGAGCTTTCCTTGCCAAAGACAAGCCAGTCGCCGTCATGGTAGGCGGACTCGGTATAGACGCGGCTTCCCGCCTTGGTCAGAAGGTGCACGCAAGGTGCAAGTCCGGCGCTGTCGAACAGGCAAGGGTTCTGCTCCAGAAAGGCATCCCACGCGTCATAGGTTCGCAGGTCAAGGCTTTGCCAGTAGGCCAGGCCCGCACGGCGCACGGCTTCGTCGGAAAGGTTGAACCCCATGGGCCCCACAAGGTGCAGGCGCGCTCCTGTCAAGACGCAGGTCCTCCCAATGTTTCCCGTGTTGGCCGGAATCTCGGGCTCGACGAGTACGACGTTTAGCATTGTGGCTTCCTTTCGTTGGTGCCTGTCCATGATACGGCAGTCGCTGACAAGGTGCAGTCTGCGGAATACTTCCCTGGCTTTGGGACCTTATATGCAAGAATGCACATAAGTCGTCTTGTGTCGGCTAATGTCGTCAGCGATAGCAAAGGAGTGCCTATGTGGTGTCCCAACTGCGGCAACGAAGTACCCGAGTCCGCGTCGTTTTGCATGAACTGTGGTACTGACCTGCGTCCGTTTAAGTCTGCCATGACGGGGTCGAGCAGCAGCTCGTCTGTTGCGCCCATTCCTCTGCCGGACCCTGCTCCGACTCCTCAGCCCACGCCGGCACCACAGCCGGCTCAGCACATGGCTTCGGCAACAAACGAGGCCATGCGTCGCGCGCAGAGCTTCATGGCCCTGCTTGACGAGAAGGGCTATCGCTACGACTACCTGCACGAGCGTGAGGGAGACCATCGTGACGGCATGGTTGCCCTGTCGTTTGGCGGGGGAAGCTTCTCGTTTGCCTCGATTCGCGTCTTCGTAGACTTTGACTACAACAATGCTGGCGAGGGCGACTCCGTCCATATGTGGTGCTCGGATATCGTGTCGTTCCCTGACGACCGTCGTCGAGCGGCGCTCGAGGCCATCAACGAGGTGGGCATCAAGAAGCGCTTCGTGCGGTATTACCTGGACAAGGACGG
>JAFUBJ010000369.1 GCA_017460265.1 Atopobiaceae bacterium
CGCTCGGAGACGATGATGCCGTCCTCGTAGTTGTAGCCCTCCCACGGCATGTACGCCACGGTGAGGGTGGTGCCCCGGGCAAGCTCGCCCTGGTCGACGGAGGGGCCGTCGGTAAGCGGCTGACCAGCCGCCACGTGGTCACCCACGTGCACGACGGGACGGTGGTTGATGCAGGTGCTCTGGTTGGAGCGCTGGTACTTGGGGAGGTCGTAGCGCTCGGGGCCGTCGGCGGTATCGACCACCACGTGGGATGCGTCAACCTCGATGACGGTGCCCTCGGCGCTGGCGACGATGAGCTCGCCGGAGTCGTGGGCGGCCGCGGTCTCGAGGCCGGTTCCCACGTACGGCGCGGTGGCGCGGATCAGGGGCACGGCCTGACGCTGCATGTTAGCGCCCATGAGGGTACGCTTTGCGTCGTCGTGCTCGAGGAACGGAATGAGGTTGGCGGCCACGGACAGCAGCTGGCGCGGCGAGACGTCCATGTAGTCGACGTCAGAGACCTCGACCTCGGCGGGAGCGCCGAAGGAGCCGTCGAAGTCGCGGGTACGGGCGACGACGCGCTCGGCCTTGACGACCTTGCCCTTGCTGTTGACGCGCACGAACTCGCCCGTCTTGGGATCGACGGGGGTGTTGGCCGGTGCGATGTTGTGGTCCTCTTCCTCGTCGGCGGTCATCCAGTCGATCTCGTCGGTGACCTTGCCGTCAACCACGCGACGGTACGGCGCCTCGATGAAGCCGTAGTCGTTGACGTGGGAGTACAGCGCCAGCGATCCGATGAGGCCGATGTTGGGGCCTTCGGGGGTCTCGATCGGGCACATGCGCGCGTAGTGGCTGTTATGGACGTCGCGGACGGCCGTCGGCACGTTGGTGCGGCGGCTGGAGCCGGACTTGTGGCCCGCAAGGCCGCCAGGGCCAAGGGCCGACAGACGACGCTTGTGGGTGAGGCCGGCAAGCGGGTTGGACTGGTCCATGAACTGCGACAGCTGCGAGGAGCCGTAGAACTCCTTGATGGCGGCCACGATCGGGCGAATGTTGATGAGGCTCTGCGGGGTGATGTCGTCGGCATCCTGGCTGGCCATACGCTCGCGGATGACGCGCTCCATTCGGCTCATGCCAATGCGGAACTGGTTCTGCACGAGCTCGCCCACGGTGCGGACGCGACGGTTGCCAAAGTGGTCGATGTCGTCGAGCTTCTTGTCCTGGTCGCCCTCGTGAAGCGCGAGCAGGTAGCGCAGGGCGCTGACGATGTCCTCGGCAGTGAGGACCTTCTCGTCGGCGGCAATGTCCAGGCCGAGCTTCTTGTTGATCTTGTAGCGACCAACGCGGGCCAGGTCATAGCGCTGGTTGTTGAAGTAGAGGCCCTCAATGAGGGAGCGGGCGGAGTCCACGGTGGGGGGCTCGCCGGGGCGCTGGCGACGGTAGATCTCGATGAGGGCGTCCTCGCGCGTGGTTGCGACGTCGCGCTCGATGGTGGAGCGGACGACATCGGAGTCGCCGAGGAGGTTCATGATCTCGTCGTCGGTCTCGGCGATGCCGAGGGCGCGCAGCAGCACCGTCGCGCTCTGACGACGCTTGCGGTCGATGGAGACGACCAGGTGGCCGTGCTTATCGACCTCAAACTCGAGCCAGGCGCCACGCGCGGGGATGAACTGCACGTGGTGCACCTGCACGCCGTTGTCGACCTCGGAGGAGAAGTACACGCCGGGCGAGCGGACGAGCTGCGACACGACGACGCGCTCGGTGCCATTGATGACAAAGGTGCCGCGGTCGGTCATGAGCGGGAAGTCGCCCATGAAGACGAGCTGCTCCTTGAGTTCGCCGGTCTCCTTGTTGACGAAGCGCACCTCCACGAAGAGGGGTGCCTGGTAGGAGATGTCCTTGGCGCGGCATTCGGCGATGCTGCTTGGCGCGTCACCAAACTGGTGCTCGCCAAACGTCACCTCCATGGTTCCCGCGGAGTTCTGGATGGGCGAGAACTCTGCGAAGGACTCGGCAAGGCCGTCGGTCATGAAGTGCTCGAACGACTCCTTCTGAACCGAGATGAGATTGGGCAGCACCATGGTCTGAGGGATCTTACTAAAGCTGACCCTCTCACGCTTCTCTTGCTGCGTGGCAACGTTTTTCTGTGTGGTAGTCACCAGGCAATTC
>JAFUBJ010000370.1 GCA_017460265.1 Atopobiaceae bacterium
CTACTTTTGGCTACATCTCCAGTTTGTGCGCGAACATGAGGCCGCCCTAGCGGATGAGCAGCGTTTCCAGATCATGATGACGCAGATACAGCCCAACTTCCTCTACAACACGCTGTCTACCATTCGCAGCCTCTGCCTGGAGTCACCAGGAATCGCGGCAAGGACCATCGAACAGTTCAGCAAGTATCTGCGCCAGAACCTCGAAACGCTTAACCAGTCTGGCTTGATAACCTTCGCAAAGGAACTCGACCACACCAGGATCTACACAGAAATCGAGAAGCTGATCTCTCCTTTCATCCAAGTGAAGTATGACATCGAAGACGAGAACTTCATGCTTCCCGCGCTGACGGTGCAGCCGCTGGTGGAGAACGCCATCCGCCATGGCGTGCGCGCCAAGGGGGATGAGGGGATGATAATCATTCGCTCTGCTGTGACTCCAGGCGGTCATGTCGTGACCATATCCGACAACGGCCCTGGTTTTAATCCAAATGCCGTAGCCTCGAGGCGAGGGACGCACATTGGGATCGAAAACGTGCGGGAGCGTATCGAGAGGCAGTGCGGGGGAACGCTGACCGTCAAAAGTGCGCCAGGCAAAGGCACAACGGTGACGATCTTCATTCCGGATGACGCCGGAGCTTCCGTCGAATAGTAGCCCAGCGGCTTACATGAACAGGGGAGCGCGTACGTGAGCACGTGCTCCCCTGTGGCATGAACGAAGCGAGGCAAAAGGCCCGCTTAGCCCTTCTTAGGCGTGGCTGGCGTTCCAGCGCTCTACGTCGTCGTACTGCACCTCGTCAAACCAGTGAAGCTTCTTGTCGGCGAAGACGATGAACAGGAAGAACAGCGTCTTGAATACGAGGAAGACGGCGGCACTGGCGAAGGTCATCTTCGAGGAAATCGCTCCAAAGCCAAATCCGGTCATCCAGATCTCGGTCGTGTTGTTAATGATGTGCAGTGCTGTGGGAGCTTCGATTCCCTTACTGGTGATGCAGCACAGCGTGTACAGAAGCGCCGAGATGGCTATGTCCATCATGCCGATGATGTTGTAAGGGTGAACCACCGTGAAGGCCACGACCTGCACGAGGATGCCGACCAGCGGCAGCTTGGACCAGCAGCTGACGGTCTGCGTGATATAGCTCCGGTACGTCAGCTCCTCACCAAGACCCTGGTGAACCTTTGGGGGTACATCGTAAAGTTGTGCTCATCCGTGGTGTTCGTAAGTGCCTCCTTTGTGTTTTGGTCGCAGGTAAATAGTGTAGCGATGAGTCGAGACGCTGCAGTGATTGTCAGCTATGCCACGGGAACGTCCAATGTCTTGTCCTTCTATCAGCTGAGGAGGAAGTATACCGCGATGCACACCGTTATGAGGTAGCGCGGTGCTGCCCCTCGGTAGCCAACCGTAACTAGCCGATTACCAAAGCATGTTATTCGGGCGCTGCGCATAGTGCGTCCTCCGATTCTCGCGTAAAGTGAAACTACTTATACATGTGCAATCTCTTCAGGGGGAAGGAGCGTGCATGCGCACTTTGGCACCAAGCGACTTGTCGCTGATCGAGCCTGTGCTCGACACCTATGCCGACACTCCTGGCAGCCTCATCACCATCTTGCAAGAGGCGCAGGAGACGTATGGCTATTTGCCCATGGACGTGATGGAGCATATCGCGGAGAGGACCAACACGCCCATCGCCACCATCGTGGGGGTGGCAACGTTTTACGCCCAGTTCCGGCTTGAGCCGGTGGGCAAGCACCTGATCATGCTGTGTCAGGGAACGGCCTGCCACGTCAACGGGTCCGAGCTGATCTCTGCCGCCATCACCGACGAGCTGGGCATCGAGGACGGCCAGACCACCGAAGACGGCCTGTTCTCGCTCAAGCACGTCGCCTGCCTGGGCTGCTGCTCGCTGTCGCCGGTCATGATGATCAACGACCGCACCTATGGCAGCCTCACGCCCGACAAGGCTCGCAAGATTCTGCGTGAGCTGGCAGCCGAATGCGGAGAGGAAGGCGATGCCTCATGAGGATCATCGTAGGTGAGGGCAGCTGCGGCTTGGCAGCTGGTGCCGGATCCGTTCACACCAAGCTCGACGAGCTGTTTGCCCAAGACAACCCACGCGGCGTGGAGCTGGGCATCACGGGCTGCATCGGCATGTGCTTCCTCGAGCCCATCGTGGACATCTACGAGGACGACGGCACGCTGCACCGCATGGTCAAGGTCCAGGCAAAGGATGCCCAGACCATCTATGACGCCGTCATGGGTGGCGACCTCTCGCTGCTTGACAAGCTGCGTATCTCTGCGGAGGACGAGCTCTTCCTCTCCAAGCAGACCCGCGTGGCCCTGCGCGCCTGTGTCGTCCTCGACCCCTAGAGCATCGACGACTACCTTGCGCATGGCGGCTACCAAGCCATCACCAAG
>JAFUBJ010000371.1 GCA_017460265.1 Atopobiaceae bacterium
CCATCCCATCGTGGGAGACGCGCTCTACGGGGGCAGACGTCATGCAAAGGGCCTCATGCTCCATGCGCACGAGGTGCGCCTGGTGCATCCCGTCACCAATAAACAGCTGGTCATTGTCTCGCAGGCTCCCGAACGGTTTCCAACCTTCCCGAAGCGGTAGGCAAGAATTGTGGCCTTTCATGGTTAATGTGGCCCTCGGCTATACTGAAGGTACGGCGCTCCGCTTGGACCGCCGGCACTGGACACATTAAGGAGAGGAACGCCCATGGCAGAAGTCAACATGCGTGGCGTGTATACCAACCTGACCGAGATCCGCCGCCGGGTCTTTTCTGAGGTGGCAAAGATCGTCTATGAGCTGGGGAGCGACCCCTCCAAGTCTGATCGCGACTTCGACCATGCCTTCGAGGAGCTGCCGTACCAGATCATCCCGGGTGACGTGGCAACCTACCGCGAGAGCGTCTTCCTTGAGCGCGCCATCGTCTCGGAGCGCATTCGCCTGGCCATGGGCTTGCCGCAGCAGGGCGTCGACCGTCCGCGTTCCATTTCCGAGGGCATGGCCGAGGCCGCCGGTCCCGAGGCCTACTACCAGCCGCCGCTCATCAACGTCATCAAGTTTGCCTGCAACGCCTGCGAAGACAACGTCTATCGTGTCTCGAGCGCCTGCCAGGGCTGCCTTGCCCACCCATGCCGCGAGATTTGCCCCAAGAAGGCCATCTCCTTCCGCCACAAGAAGGCCTTCATTGACCACAGCCTGTGCGTCTCCTGTGGCATGTGCGCCAAGGTGTGCCCCTACCACGCCATTCACCATCACACGCGCCCCTGCGCCGAGGCTTGTGGCATGAAGGCCATTGGCTCCGACGACCACGGTCGTGCCGACATCAACTACGAGAAGTGCGTCAGCTGCGGCCAGTGCCTTGTCAACTGCCCCTTTGGCGCCATTGCCGACAAGAGCCAGCTGGTGCAGGTCATCTGGTCGATTCTGGGCGGCGAGGAAGTCATTGCCGCCGTCGCGCCCGCCTTCGTGGGGCAGTTTGGCGGCAAGGGCAACGTGGGCAAGCTCCGCGAGGCCTTCCGGCAGCTGGGCTTCTCGGGCGTGGAGGAGGTCGCCATCGGCGCGGACCTCTGCGCAGTGGAAGAGGCCGAGATGTTCCTTGACGAGGTGCCCAACAAGATTCCCTTCATGGGCACGTCCTGCTGCCCGGCCTGGTCGTCCATGGCAAAGATGGAATTTCCCAAGCAGGCGGACTGCATCTCGATGGCGCTCACGCCCATGGTGCTGACGGCGCGCATGATCCGCCGCAAGCACCCCAACGCCAAGATCGTCTTCGTGGGACCGTGCGCGGCCAAGAAGCTCGAGGCCATGCGCCAGTCGGTGCGCTCCGAGGTGGACTTCGTCCTGACCTTCGAGGAGATGGCCGGCATGATGGAGGCCAAGGGCATCGACTACCTTGCGCTGGAGGACGACAACAAGAGCGACTTTGACGTTGCCTCCGAGGACGGCCGCATGTTTGCTGTGGCGGGCGGCGTTGCCAACGCGGTGGTCAACGTCATTCATCGCGAGCACCCCGAGATGGAGGTCAAGGTCAAGAATGCCGAGGGCTTGGAGGCATGCCGCCAGATGCTGAAGGAGGCCGTCAAGGGCATGTACCCAGGCTATCTGCTTGAGGGCATGGCATGTCCGGGCGGCTGTGTCGCAGGTGCGGGAACGCTTCAGCCCATCACCAAGTCCGTTGCGGCAGTCAAGCGCTATGCCAAGCGCTCTCCGCACGCCAACGCCGTGGACAACGAGTTCCGCTCTCTCATCCACAAGCTTGAGCGCGAAGAGGACGGCCAGAAGGACGAGTAGGGACACCCCCGGACGGAGGCTTCTGTTCAACGGACACAACCCGGCTTTGAAGGCCGCTGACGGGATGCAAAACGCGTTCCGTCAGCGGTTTTTGCTCCCGAAACGCGCTGATGAAATGAGAAAACTCATTCTGTCAGTACCTCTTGTCCTCAAAAACGCTGACAAATGAGAATTCTCGCTTCGTCAGTGGCTCTTGCTCCTAAAACTAGCTGACGAAACGCAAAACCCATTCTGTCAGCAGGTAACGGCCAGACTCGCGCCCGCACAGCCCAACCCTGTTGCGGGCTGGATAAACGAGACGTCTGCACCATAAACGCCGTTTTCTTTTGTGTCTTTCCTTGTCACCTTTTTGGATAAGGAATAAACTCAAGGATGTTGCAAAACGCAGTTGATTCGCATCACGCACAAGGAGAGCCCATGGCCCCGGAAGATTCCTCTACGCAGGAGACCCAGCTTCTCGATCAGGAAACGCAGCTTCTCGATCAAGAGACCCAGCTTCTTGCTCAAGACACGCAGTCCCTGGAGACCCCGACCTTTGACACCATCCAGCCGCCTGCCGAGGACGAGCAGGAGGCTCTTGCGGCCCTCAAGGCGCTCGAGGACCGGCGTGCGGCGCGTCGCCGCTCCGTCATCATCAAGGCGGGAGCAGCGGCAGGAGCTCTGGCGCTTGCACTGGGTGGCTTCTTCTTTGTGCGATCTGTCCTCAACAAGCCCAAGTCAAACTCGCCCTACGAGACCGCCGTGGCATCCTACGACAGCTTCAAGGTCAGCGTGCAGGGTTCTGGTGCGTTGCAGCCCTACGCGCAGGTGGTCGTCACGCCCGAGGTTGACGGCATCATCGACACAGTGAACGTCACGCAGGGACAGCAGGTCAAGGCGGGGGACGTCCTCTTTACGCTGCGCAACTCCGAGATCGACAAGGCCATAGCGGATGCCGAGGAGGCCTACACCAAGGCTCAGAACGAGCTGAGCAAGGCCTACGAGGCGCTTTCCAAGGCAGAGGGCGAGAGGGACACGGCAAGGGCCAAGCACGACAGTGCCCAGGCCGTGGCAGACTCCACGCGTGCCCAGGCTCAGGCCGCCTACGACGCCGCATTCAACAAGGTTGCTGATCCCGCAAACAGGGAATTTGCGGATCAGGAGAAGATCTATAACGACAAGAAGAAGTTCATCGATGTCGATGGTAAGAAGAAAGACTATGACGAGGCCGTAGCAATCTGCGCTCAAGCTCAGGACGTGTATGATCGCGCTGATGATGAGGTCACATTTGCGGAGGATCGTTACGCAGCAAATCCCAGCTCTGAAAACGAGAAGCTGCTCGAGGATGCTAAAAAGGTTAGAGCTGAAGCAATGGATGACTTGGATGACGCAAGAGATTTGATGCTTGCTACCGAGTCGATCTACCTCGATGCCGTTGAAGAGATGAAGGATCCCGAAGCAAAGTATTCTGCAGCTGCGACGGCTCACCAAGAGGCCCTCTCTGCTGCGGCGTCTGCCGGCGATGCGGCCAAGTCGCGCTACAGCATCCCTGACGTTCCCAGCTATGACGAGTCGAGCTACAGCTCGTCCATCGAGTCTGCCCAGAGCTCCATCACGTCTGCCGAGCAGTCGCTCAAGACGGCGGAGCGCGCGCTCAACACCGAGAAGGAGCGTGGAGAGAAGCGCACGGTCAAGGCACCCAAGGGCGGAAACCTCATCTCGTTCTCTGCCGTGGTTGGCGCCTCCGTTGGTGGTGCGACAGGCGGCACGTCTTCCACAAAGTCAACGACCTCGCTTGCCACCATCGCCGACGTCTCGCAGATGCGCGTCTCGCTGGAGATCAACGAGATCGACATCACCTCGGTCAAGGCCGGACAGCGCGCCACGGTCACCTTTGCGAGCGTACCGGGACTCCAGCAGGAAGCCCGTGTCGTGGACGTCGCTACTGTCGCGTCTGGATCGGGCGAGTCCTCGGGCGGCGGCGTGGCGACCTTCACGGTGGAGTGCGTCATCCCCAAGCCGGACAAGCGCATCAAGCCGGGCATGACGGCGACCATCACCATCTACACCACCGACCTGCAAAACGTCCTCATCGTTCCTGCCGCTGCGGTGCATGAGCTCTCTGACGGAGATTATGTAGACGTGTTTGACGACCCAGACGAGGCAGACAACCTCACGGCGGAGTCTCCGGAGCCCAAGACCACGCGCGTCAAGGTCAAGGTGTCCGAGAAGTCCTCGTCGCAGGCAGTTATCGCGTCTGGCCTTTCCGAAGGTGACGTGGTGCTGGTGAGCGGTCCGAGCGACGATCAAAGCGGCGAGGCGGCTGAGGGCGAGGGCGACGAGCTCTCGACCGACGAGCAGAGTGCCGAAGCGGAAGCTTAAGCCCATGGCGATTGGCTACAACAGGACAACGCCCGCCCCAACAGGGGGCGCCGTCATGGCATCTCGGCCAAAGTCGCCTGCGTCGTCGACTCCCGTCATCGACGTGCGCAACGTCTATCGCATCTATGAGTCGGCGGCGGGCTATTTCACGGCGCTCAGGGGCGTGTCGCTCACGGTGACGCGGGGAGAGTTCCTCTGCATCATGGGGCCGTCCGGCTCGGGCAAGTCGACCCTCATGAACATGCTCGGCTGCCTTGACACCCCCACCTCAGGGACCTATCGCCTGGAGGGCCTGGACGTCTCGACGCTAAGCGACGACGAGCTGGCGGAGCTGCGTGCGACACGCCTGGGCTTTGTCTTCCAGAGCTTCAACCTGCTGCCGCGCGCCACGGTCCTGCGCAACGTGATGCTGCCGCTCACCTATACCGACATTCCCAAGAGCGAGCGCACGAGGCGAGCGGTGAAGGCCCTCACCTCGGTCGGGCTCCCTCCCGAGTACTTTGACCACAACTCCAACGAGCTGTCGGGCGGCCAGATGCAGCGCGTTGCCATCGCACGTGCTCTCGTCAACGACCCGGCGGTCATCCTGGCCGACGAGCCCACGGGCAACCTTGACTCTGCGACGGGCGAGATGGTGCTCCAGACCTTCAAGCGCCTGCGCGAAGCGGGAAAGACCATCGTGCTCATCACTCACGACCCCGAGGTCTGCGCGTGGGGCGACCGCACCATGCACATTCGCGACGGCCGTCTGCTCTCCGACGAGGAGGAGCGCGAGATTGTGCAGGCGTATGGCGGCACGGGAAGGGGGCGCACATGAGGGCAGACGACCTGGTCTACGAGACAGTGTCGGCACTGAGGGCAAACCGCGTGCGGAGCCTCCTGACCGTTCTGGGCATCGTCATCGGCATCGCGGCCGTCATAGCCATGACGGCACTCATCGGGGGCATCAAGCAGTCGCTCGTGGGCGAGCTGGG
>JAFUBJ010000372.1 GCA_017460265.1 Atopobiaceae bacterium
AGAAATGGCTGGTAAGGCGGGGAGGGTTGCTGCCGAAACTGCAAGCAAGGCGGGGAAGAGCGCGCTAGACGCAACTGCAGCTGGGAGCAAGGCTGCGATAAAGGCTGCCAAGGCGGGCGGGTCAAAGGTTTCCGATGCGCTCGTCACTGCAAAAACGAACCTCGACGAGGTCGAAATGGTAGACCTTCTGGATGCTCTTTACGGACAGGCTGTTGATGGCATTCCTAAGGTCAGTGAATCCGTTGCCGATCTTGCAAACGACTACCTCGAGCATAGCCCATCAACCGAGAAGGCGGCAAAGGCTCTGATTGCAAACCAGATCATTAAGTGCGGCACCTCGGGATTCCTTTCTGGCTTGGGTGGGGTCATCACGCTGCCAGTAACCATTCCTGCCAACGTGAGCAGTGTTCTCTATGTCCAGATGCGTATGATCGCAGCCTTGGCCTACATGGGCGGCTTTGATATCAAGAGTGATCAAGTCAAGACGTTGGTCTATGCCTGTCTCACGGGATCAAGCGCGGCAGAAATCTTAAAGAGCGCTGGCGTTCAGTTTGGCCAGAAGCTGACTACCAGCACAATCAAGAGCATCTCTGGAAAGACGCTGACGGCCATCAACCAAAAGGTCGGATTCCGCTTCGTTACCAAGTTTGGAGAAAAAGGCATCATCAATCTTGGAAAGATGGTTCCCGTCGTTGGCGGAATCATTGGTGGCGGCTTTGACGTTGCAGGCACCAAGGTCATAGCGAATAACGCCTACAAGATGTTCATCGAACAGGGGGAAGGCTTCTCAGACGACGATGCCGTAGCTGAGGTAACTCCCGAAGAGGAGAAGGAGATTGAAGCCATCATCGAAATGGTTGATGATGACGACTCCCTTGCTGGTGAGCTCGAGGAGCAGGAAACAGGAGAGTAGCCAGTTCAAACGGGCAGATCTCAACTGGAGGCAAGCTCATTTGACGCACAATTGGATGCGTGAGTTTTGAAAGAAGAGGCGGGATAAGGGCTCCTTTTTCTAATGGCTTAGCTGAAAGCGGTTCCAAACCTATCCTCTTGCCCAATAGTGTCATTGATCTCCCTGAGCTTGCTCGGGGAGATATGGTATTGGCCGTTTGTAGGCCTCTTTTACCCTTCACAAGAGCCCCAAAACTAGGCCGCCCGGTCCGTTGTAGGCCTCTTTGAAGTTGCCGCTATCATTGACCTCAAGCACTAGAAGATACTCGGGCTCATGGCTGAGCCCAACCACCCTCATATTCTTGCAGATTAAAATACGGCCTTCTTCCGCTACTAGCTAAGTGGCAGTAACATTTGCTTAGACTCAAGTATTTGAAGACATCGTTCTTGCTGTCCATTGCTATCAACTGCTGATTGGTGGGGCAGTATTTAGTACGTATACTTTGCAAAGATGGACGCTTACTGGTGTTGCATACCGATTGGAGACCAATGGCATTCTAAGATGCTCAGGCGCGAGCTTTGCAGTTCCGAGACGATCGCGACTGGGCGCAGTTCCACAACTCCAAAGACCTTGCCATCTCCATCTCACTGGAAGCTGCCGAGCTGCTCGAGTCTTTTCAGTGGAGTGGGGAAGACCTTGAACCGGGCACGAAGATGGACCACGTCAAAGAAGAGCTTGCAGACGTGCTGATCTACTGCACTCTTCTTGCGGACCATCTGGGCGTCGATCCAGCAACAATCATGCTCGAGAAGATAGCGAAGAACGAAGAGAAATACCCGGTCGCAAAAGCAAAGGGAACCTCGCGAAAGTACACCGAGCTATGATTATCCAATCGAATGCCACCCCTCTCACTCCAGCAGGCTCTCAATTCGTAATTGGCAACGGAGACTTCGCCTTGGCAAAGGCCGGGAATCCCGTTATCGAGTACGACAGCAGCCTTGTTCCGGAAGACCGGCTCCAAAACTGGCCTATGGTCTACATCCTTATCAACGACACGGAAGCGTATGTGGGGCAGACCACCAACGTCATCAGGCGCATGAGTCAGCATGGCAGCAACGAAGATAAGAGCTCGTTTACCACGATAAACGTGATCTATAACTCCGAATTCAATGCATCTGTTGTGACTGACTACGAGCATCGCCTCATCCAGCTCATGCACGCGGATGGTATGTATCAGCTGACTAACAAGAACGAAGGCCTTTCGAACCTCAATTACTTCTCGAAGGCAGAGTACGACGAGATGTTCGAAGACCTTTGGGATGAGCTGCGCGATATTGAGCTCGTATGGCATTCGATCGCCGAGCTCGAAGAGTCCGAGGTCTTCAAGTACTCGCCGTTCAAGGCGCTGACTGCAGACCAACAGGTCGCTTTGCAGAACATCCTCGATGCTATCGAAAAGGGTCTCGAAAACGCCGAGCCGATTGTGGTTGAGGGAATGCCTGGCACCGGAAAGACCGTACTAGCTGTCTACCTGCTGAAAACCCTGCGCGACATGGCCGAAGATGGCGTCGCTGAGCACGAGAAGTTCAAGGGTCTCAACATCCGCATTGTCGAGCCGGTCACCGCGCTGAAGTCTACTCTCCGACGCTCGCTTAAAGGAGTGCGTTACATCGGTGGGAGTGACGTTATCGGTCCTACCGATCTTGTTAAGCCAGAGTATGGTTACCGGCCGGGCGAGAAGGGCTTTGACATCCTGTTGGTGGATGAGGCTCATAAGCTTAAGCAGCGCAAGAACCTCGGAACGCAGTTTGGCAACTACGACAAGGTGTCTGGAACGCTTGGGTTTGATAAGGAAGCCTCTCAGCTTGACTGGGTGCTTGACCAGGCAAAGCTTCCGATTCTCTTCTTCGATCCGTTGCAGGTTATTGGTCCGTCTGGCCTTGGTGATGATTACATGCGCTCCCGGCTTGGGGACGCTTTGGACCATCCCATCCGGCTTGAAAGCCAGATGAGGGTGAAGGGCGGAACGGCATACCTCGAGTATGTGCAGGAGATGCTTGAGGGTGCGATTATGCCTGCGGGCAAGTTTGAGGGCTATGACTTCCGCTTGTTTGAGGACTTTGGTGTGTTTGAGAAGCTCTTTCAGGAGACTATCGAGGAGCATTCTCTAACAAGAATGATTGCCGGTTACGCATGGGAGTGGAGAACAAAGAAAGGCAGGGCGACTGCGGCCTTTGACATCGAGCTTGATGGGGTGCAGAAGCGTTGGAACTGCACGTATGACAACTGGGTTGGCAAGGGTGTCGATGATCCGGCTATTGCCAATGAGGTCGGATGCATTCACTCCATTCAGGGCTATGACCTCAGCTATGCGTTTGTTGTTCTGGGGAACGACATTCGCTATGACGTAGAGACCGGCAGCATCTACGCCGACCGCTCAAGCTACTTTGACAAGAACGGCAAGAACACGGCCACCGACGAGGAGCTCACACAGTACATCAAGAACATCTACTACGTCCTGCTGACACGGGGCATCAGCGGAACGTACCTTTACGTATGTGACGATGCGCTGCGCGAGCACTTGAAGGGCTTTGTGCCGGTGTACGACCAGTCTCTTGTTTAGGGGTAAGTACCGTCTGAAAGACCCCATGCTCCTTCACGGCAATAATCGCGGCGAGCAGCCAGCTATTCCAGGATTCTTGCTGCCAGCGTCGAGGGCGTCGGCAGATCGTGCACGATTCTGTTCCGCATCGCCCGCGACGCACGACGCGCCTGAGACTTGCACGAGGTGCGGGGAGACGAGGGGAGAGCCGCTCCTGTACGACGTGCCCCAGGGCTTCACCAGCGACTATCCGTTCGGCGAGTTCGCCACGTACAACAGCTTCGCGAGTGAGAACGGGCTGGGAGACACGATGGTCCGGGTCAGCGGCTCATACGACAACGCGACGACCTACGACCTCCCTGAGGTCAGTCCGGGCATGCAGATGTACCACGCGCTCATGACCGACGAGGGAGGCAACACCTGGCTCCTCCAGCTGGACTGGAACATGTACGACCCCATCGACGGGTACGCCGCCCTTGAGTGCCACGCGCTTTGCGTCACGGGCCAGTACCAGGGGTACTCCGAGGTGTACGAGGCCCCCGCGATCTTGGTCGAGAAGGTGTTCGACCGCACGACCGGGGACGTGCTGTATTCCACTTGGTTTGCCGAAGCTGTGTAGGGGCCGGGCATGCCGTCGGGATGTCGGAAACACAACGCCCGCGTCACATATCCGACAGATAAGGACTGGTAGATGTCGGAAACATGACAGTCGCGTCAAGCTTCCGACAAATACTGCCCTCAATATGTCGGAAACACGACGTCCACGTCACGTTTCCGACAAGAATGGCCCCGCATATGTCGGAAACTCGACGCGCACGGGTAGTGTGCCGACTAGCGGTCAACGCGGCGCGGTCAACGCGTGAATGCCTTTCTCGCCCAATCGCTCAGGAAAAACTGGTGCATTGCGGTAGTTAGCGGTAGTAAAGATGTCTTACCATGCAAGCTATCTAGCTGGGCTTTTACTGATGATAGCGTCGCTGCTGGCGCCGATACGGTAGTTAGCGGTAGTAAAACTCTAAGCCCAGAAAGGCAGATACCGCATTGCCTTGGGGGCAGCGTCGGGGTCAACGGGACGGATGAGCCCCGCCTTCAGCGCATCCGAAATGATCCTTCCAGCTGTTGATCGCTGGCTATCTTCGAGACCAAAAACGCTCCGTACGTCTGTATTGCCTATGGCGTCAGAATTGACACAAGCTAGGCTGGCGTAAAGGGACCAAGTCTTTTCTCGCCACTCCCTGGCCACGTTGCCCGCCAGACGGCATGGATAACAGCCCCTCTCGGCCACGTTGACCGAAGAAAAGCACGGATAACGGCGCCATTTGCTCGTTATCCGTGCTGTTTTCGGTCAACATTGCCGACCAGCCACCTTATCCGTGCCGGTCAGCGGTCAACGTGGAAATGTCAACGGGGAATTGTTTTACTCGCCATACAGGAAGGGCCTGTGAAAGCGCTCCTGGAACTCCGCGGGAGTGATGATCTCGTCCGAATAATGGTGTTTCCTGGCATGCTGTTGCGCAATTTCCGCGTCGTCAATGGGAATGGAGCCAATGTACAGCCCGAGGTCATCCTCCATGAGGTGGTACCACCCATCCTTGGTGTGAACAAGTACGCCACCGTTAATTTGCTCGAGCGCCTCGTCGGTCAGTTCTTTGATTTCGGCCATCTTTGTCTCCCTTTCCATTGTTGAGCAGCGCGCCATTTCACGTCCTGATCCAATGGCGTGTCCTTGCCTTTGCCATCTGGGACGTTGTCCATGTTTATGATACGAGACGGGAGCGTTGTGTATCTCAGGGAAATCGAAGAAGACAGTCGGTCGGTTCCCTGCGCCGCGGCCAGATCTATAGGCTGTCGCTCTCCCAAATCTCTGACATGCAGGAAGCCACCCAGCCATACCACTCGTCAACATTTACCTGAACGTACGACTCGGCCATCGCGTAGGAGAGTCCGTAACCATACCCCTCTGCCAGGCCGGCGACGTGACCGCGGATAGCGCTGTCCCAGTCGCCCCAGCTTGCATCGCCCCAGCCCCAGGCGTTGTGCGGCAGGAAGCAGTTCTCGCCCGAGGCGCTTTCCACGCGCGCAATGGCGGGGGAGAGTCGCGGGTCCACACCGTAGTCGTAGGCGGCTTCGGCGAAGGAGCGGCCATAGCCCTCAAGGGGATATCCCGCGTTGAAGGCATCGATTCGTTCCGCCCAGGTGGAGACGAACACCTCGCGGTTGGCATCAGCTGGATCCGGAGCAGGTTCGGCCTGCGTTTCTGCGCTAGCTGTCGCGTCGTCCGGCTTGGTCGCGTTAGCCGACCTGCCGCAAGATTGCGGAAGGAAGAGGCTTACCACGGTGTACAGCGTCACCAAACAGGTGAAGAGAAGAAAGGGTACGTCAGCCTTCTGTTTTGCCATGTTAGGCACCACA
>JAFUBJ010000036.1 GCA_017460265.1 Atopobiaceae bacterium
AAACTGCGCATTTGTGATATGGCTTTGAAGCTCCCATACTCAAGGTGGAAAACAACCTTGGTATGGGAGTTTCAAACGTATGGATCGAGAACCCTTCTCTAACCGCGACCTTGCTCGCATGATCGTGCCGCTCTTCTTTGAGCAGCTGCTGGTCATGCTGGTGGGCCTTGCCGACACCTTCTTCATCAGCCAGGCCGGAGAGGCGGCGGGGGCAGGTGTCTCGCTGGTCAACCAGTTCAACACCGTGTTCATCTTCGTGTTCACGGCACTTTCGGCGGGCGGGGCCGTGGTGGTCTCGCAGATCGTGGGCTCCGGCGACCGCGACCGCGCCAGCGAGGCTGCGAGCCAGCTGCTCATGTTCTCCACGGTGTTCTCGCTTGTCATGACCGCGGTGGTGCTGCTTTTTGCCCGTCCGCTTCTCTCGCTCATGTTTGGCCGGGTGGAGCAGGACGTCATGGATGCCTGCCTTACCTATCTGCGCATTTCAGCCCTTTCTTATCCGGCGCTTGCCATCTATAACGCAGGGGCGGCGCTCTTCAGGAGCGTGGGAAAGACCAGCGTGACCATGGTGGTCTCGATCATCTCCAATGTGGTAAACATCGTGGGCAACTACATCGGCATCTTTGTGCTGCATGCGGGCGTCGCTGGGGTGGCGTGGCCGTCCTTTGTGGCACGCACCGTGTCCGCGATTGCCATTTGCTGGCTTGCCTTCAAGGAGGCCGATGTCTGTTATCGTCTGCGCTGGATCTTTGCGTGGAATGGGTCGCTTCTTGCAAAGATTGGGGGTATCGCCGTCCCTAACGGTGCGGAGAACGCCATCTTCCAGCTGACGAAGGTGGCCCTCTCGTCCATCGTGGCGCTCTTTGGCACCTATCAGATTGCGGCAAACGGAGTGGCGCAAAGCATCTGGAGCCTGGCGGCCTTGGCGGGGTCTGCGTTTGGCCCGGTGTTCATCACCGTGATTGGCCAGTGCATGGGTGCCGGTGACGTGGATTCCGCAGACCGCTACTTTGTGCGCCTCATGCGTATCACGCTGATCTTCTCGGTGGCTTGGAACGTCTTGGTGTTTGTTGCCACCCCCTTCATCCTGAGCTTCTATGCGCTGGAGCCCCAGACCATCTCGCTGGTCATCCAGCTCGTTGCGCTGCACAACACCTTCAATGCGCTGGTCTTTCCGTTTTCAGGCTGCCTGGGCAACGGTCTGCGCGCCACGGGCGATGTGGCCTTCACCATGTGGGTGTCCATCATCTGCACGCTTGCCGTGCGTCTGGTGCTGTCGTATGTGCTGGGCGTGATGCTGGGCATGGGAGTCATGGGAATTGCCTGGGCAATGTGTGCTGACTGGCTGGCACGTGCCGTGGCATTGGTGTGGCGCTGGAGAAGCGGCGCTTGGAAGAGCATGCGGGTGGTGTAATTATCACCATCCATGGTGAGAGGGGACGCTATGAACATCTTGGTACTGCAGGCCAGCCCAAACATCTTAGGCTCCACGGCCATCTTGGCCGACGAGTTTGCGCGGGGCGCTCGCGATGCTGGCCACGCGGTGACGCGCGTGGATGTGGCGCGTCTTTCCATCGCTCCCTGCACGGGATGCGTTGCCTGCGGCTACGAAGGCCCGTGCGTGCAGCATGACGACATGGATTCACTTCGTAAGCAGATCCTTGCGGCAGACATGCTGGTGCTTGCCACGCCGCTCTACTACTACGGCATGTCCGCCCAGCTCAAGTGCGTCATCGACCGTTTCTGCTCGTCAAACGCGTCTATCACGCGCAAGCGCATGAAAAGCGCGTTGCTTACGGTGGCTTGGAACGCGGACGAGTGGACCTTCGAAGCGCTCGAGGCTCACTACAACACGCTCGTGCGCTACCTCAGCTGGCGCGACTGCGGGCGTGTGCTTGGCTATGGCTGCGGAACCACGGGGATGACTAGAAGGTCGCGCTATCCGCAGGAGGCGTACGAATTGGGCCGTTCGCTCTAGCGTGCCCAAGCGGTCAAGTCGCGGCTTGGGCCACGCGGTCCTTAAAGCAAAACCTTAGGGGACAAGAAACTCGTACGTGCCGAAGGCCTCAAAGCCGTTGACCTCGTCTACCTCGATGATGCCCTCGACCTTCACCAGCTTCTCGATGTCGGTGACCTCTGAGACGTCCCACCACATAAACACCTCGACGGACTGGCCTGGCTCGAGGTTTTCGCTCAGTACCGGCGTGGTTGGCCTGCCGTCCACCGTAAAGGTGTCGATGGCTCGCGTTACAGTGAAGGGCTTGTCAGACTTGTTGCGGATGGTCAGGTAATAGCCCGAGCAGCCCAGGTTGTCCTCGCCGCGGCCCGTGACCTTGATGGAGACAAGCGCGTCGTCGGCTACGGTGAGGTTCATGGGGTAGATGCCCTGCTCGTTTGGCTCCTCGTGCGGTGCCTCGGCTGGCTCGCCTTCCTGGCCCTCGGAGCCAGTCCCCTCTTCGGGGCCTTCGCCCTGGTACGCCGTAATGTCAAGAAGCTCTGCAAGCTCGTCGTCGACGTCCTGCTCGTGCTCCTTTGTCTGCTCGCGAGTCAAGAACTCTTGGTATGCCTCAGGAGTCGAGGGAACAAAGACAAAGTAGTCGCTCTCGTCACCAAGGACGAGCTTGCCACCTTCGAGCCTCATGGGCTTCTCGACCTCGTTGGTGTGGATGGTCGCGTGAGACTCGTCCTCGGCAAGCCACCCACCTTTGAAGACGTTGCCGTAGAGGTTGAGCTCCGCCGTCGCGTCAAGGCTAAGGACGACGAAAGAGTCAAAGCCAATGTCCTTAACCTTCTTGAGGTTGTCGCCGCTCAGCTCGTGTCCGTCAGTGGTGCGCGACTCAATCTGCCAGGTGCCGATGAACTCCATGCCGTCGGGCAT
>JAFUBJ010000373.1 GCA_017460265.1 Atopobiaceae bacterium
CAGGTCTTCTCCTCTCGGCTACCCATTGTCATGCATGATGCGTCGCAGTCGACCGACAGCCTCGTGCATAACCTCTTTGACGGGGACACCGTCATCGCACGCCTCACCATAGACGAGACCCAACGACCGTTCAGACCGAGCGACTACACGCTTGTTTGGTACGTGGGCCAGTTCCTGCACGAGGTGCTCACCCAATGGAACCTTTTGCGCGTGGGAACGTCCCTCGCCTTCGATGCAATGATCGACGACTTGGTGGAGCGCGGGACACCGTTCTCGGCGGAGCACGAACAGGTGCTTGCCGATGCGAATTGGGCACTCGATGACGTATACCGTTGCATGACCATCGTGCCACGCGAAGGGGCGTTCGACGAGGCCAACGTCTCTCAGAGCGCCCTTTTCGTGCAACGGCATTTGGAGAACACCTTCACCTCGGGCAACGCACGGCGGCTCCTGGTGGTAGTGAACGCTGGCCGCAGACGCGATCTCCCAGCACCCGACCAGGAGCTGATGTCGTTTCTGGAGGCCAATGGCTATCTCTGCGGCATCAGCCGAGAGTTCCGCGGATTTGACCGCGTTCGGACCTTCTTCAAGCAATCATGGGAGACACTTCGCGCAGGGCGCTCGCGCGGCGATGACGGCCCGGTGTTCTCGTTTGACGAGTACGCCCTTGACCTCATGCTGGCCAACGCAAGCGGCAGCTTCTCCCCCGACGACTACGTGATACCGCAACTGCATGCGCTCGTGAGCTATGACCGCGAGCACGATTCCGAGTTGGTACAGACGCTTGTCACCTACATCAAAGGCTCCATGAACGTGACAGCCACCGTCAACCACCTGCATGTGCATAAGACCACGTTCTACTACCGGCTCAGGCGCATCGAGGAGATTAGCGGCCTCTCGCTGGATGACTACGAGACCGTACTCTATCTCATGATCGTCTTCGAGACGGTCGAGGAGTTTCGCTCGTTGAGTTTCGCATAGCGGAGCGCCCCCGCGCAGAAGCACGGGGGCGCCGTTCAGACGAGCCTTCGGCAGCTACAGCGAGAGTCCAGTGCGCTCGTGGTGCTTGTTATAGGGGAACTTCTCCACGGTGGCGCGGATACGCTTGCAGCGGAAGCCCTCCTCACCAAAGAGGACCTCGAGCTCGTTGCCTATCTCGCGCTGGTCATCGTCAATCACGGCCAGCTGGATGATGCGGCGATAGTACGGGCTGTGGGTGTGCATGAACGCGACGCCCACCTCCTTGTCGCCCTTGAAGACCTTGTACTTGGGCGACTTCATGAGCGGTGCCACGAGCTTCTCGGTGTACTTGGGCGGCGTGTAGCTCATGTCGTCGATCGGGAAGTAGGGCTCTTCATCGAGATCCCACTGGCTGCGGTACACATCGATGATGTCCTCGACGTTCCACTCCAGCGTCACGATGTTGCGGGTGTGGCCGGATGCTTTGTAGTCAAGCAGCGCCTGCTTGCCGCGGAAGTCGTGGTTCCAGTTAATGCAGTAGCCCAGGCCCAGCTCGATGGGGTTGAAGAAGTAGCTCTCGATGGAACGGTCGTCGGCGGTGCCACAGAAGTCGAACGACTCCTCCTGGCCTTCGAAGCCACCACCCTCGAACGCGGAGTTGTACTCGTCCTCGAACTGCTTGCGCTGCCAGGCGAGGAAGCCCTCGTCGCGCATCGAGGCGCTCATGAAGTGCTCGGAGGCGTTGGGATAGCCGCCCTCGTTGTGGTTCATGCAGTAGCAGTGGAAGCCAATCTCGCGGATGCCATACTTGTTCCCAACCTCGATGAGCACCTTGTACACGTCGAGCATGTCGTCCATCTCGCCCTGAACCTCGAAGCCCAGATTGCCCGTCATGCCGAAGCGCAGGATGCGGATGGTGTGACCAGCAATGGTTGCGTTTCGGACGTGCACGTAGGGGATGTCGGCGATGGACTCGCCGCAGGCCTCCTCGATGATCTTCTCGGAGTTGGGGCCGCTCATCTGCAGGGTGAACTTGATGCCGGTCTCGCAGGTGGCGTCGTAGTCCTTGAGGCTGAAGAGATAGTCGATGTAAGGCGCATGCCACCAGAGCTCGTACTCGTTCTCGCCGGTCTTGAGGGAGATGCCGTGCGTGGCGACGTTGCCGTCCTCGGTGAGGGTGATGCCGTGCTTCTGCTGGCCAACCTCCCACTTGTCCACGTTGTTCACGAGCACGTCGCGCAGAAAGTTGGTCGCGTCGGGACCCTTGATGTAGGTGACCGGCGAGGGACTGATGCCCCAGTAGATGGAGCAGGTGAGATGCCAGGAGAGCGCCTCGTCGCGCCAGTCGGTGTTGTAGAGCGGCAGCTTGTGCTGGTCGTGGTAGTACCCAATGAATATGCCGTCGTTGTGTGCGGGGATCCAGTCGAAAGAGCACATCTGCGTCGGCGTCGGCTGACG
>JAFUBJ010000374.1 GCA_017460265.1 Atopobiaceae bacterium
CAGTGGAGCGCTACAACGCCATCGACCCACTGGACTTTGCGGAGCAGGAGCGCTTCGTGGCCGAGGAGCTCTTCGGATCGGCGGGCGTGGGGGCCTCCGTGCAGCAGGGCATCAACTGCGACAACGGCAGGAACATCCACGTGGGCGACCACCTCATCATCAACTACGGTTACACCATACTGGACGTTGCCGAGGTGACCATGGGCGACTGGGTCATGATCGGCCCGCACGTGCTCATCTCCACCGTGAACCACCCCTTAAGCCCGCGCGGCAGGCGCAACCGCCTGGGCGTCGCGAAGCCCGTGCGCATCGGCGACGACGTGTGGATCGGCGGGCACGCGACCATCCTGCCGGGCGTCACCATCGGGAGCGGCGCCGTTGTCGCGGCGGGAGCCGTGGTCACGAGGGACGTGCCACCTTACACGGTGGTGGCAGGCGTCCCCGCCCGCGTCGTAAAGGAGATCGACGACGACCTCGACGGCTGGGTGGAGGGCGAGCTGCTCGCGTAGCAGCCAGCCCACATGAGGCCTGCGAACCGCGGAGGGCGGGCGGGAGCCCATCGTGAGAGAAGGCAACCGCTCGCCGATTCGCCATCCGCCAGAAAGTGACCGGTTTTGTCGGCTGGACCGACTTTTGGGAATCGGCTGGACTGCGCATAAAAACAGCCGCCCTACCTGCGGCTGCATTACTCTCTTGGGTATTCTGCATTCCCCAGATCAGGGTCGGTCGGTCACAGGTGCCCCTCTCAGCTAACGCGGCGTTGACGTGCATGTGAGTCGATCCCACGCGCGCGAGAGCCGCGAAGCGGCTCCGCGTGTGACACTGCCTCGCCGCAAGCTCCCGTCTCGGATGCCATTGAGGCGCAAGAACAGATGTGAGGAGCCGTCACCCATGACTTCGTGTCATGGGACCGCTGGCCTTGGCTCGGCATAGCCGTTGCCTGTTTCGCAAACACATACTCTTCTGATTTACGCGAAACAGAAGGAGGCGCACATGAAGCTAATCGAGAGACCGGGGTACCTGGAGCGACTCAAGCGACTCGTCGGCACCCCCGACATCAAGGTCATCACCGGCGTGCGACGCGCAGGGAAGTCCAAGCTCCTCGAGGCGTTCAGGAACTACCTCCTAGGCGAGGTGGACGGCGCCAACGTCATCCACGTGGACCTCAGCCTGCTCGAGTTCGAGGAGCTCACGGAGTACCACGCGCTGAACGCCTACGTCACCTCGCACCACGTCGAGGGGGCGCGCAACTTCGTCCTCATCGACGAGGTTCAGATGTGCGAGGGCTTCGAGAGGACTATCAACAGCCTCCATGCCTCCGGAAGCTACGACATCTACATCACGGGTTCGAATGCGTTTCTGCTTTCGAGCGACCTCGCGACCCTGTTCACCGGCCGCACCGTGAGCGTGGAGGTCTTCCCCTTTTCGTTCGAGGAGTACCGCTCCTACTTCGAGGGCGAGCAGGTGGACGAAGCTCTCGAGCGGTACCTGCGCATGGGCGGCATGTCAGGAAGCTACGTCTACGCCGACGAGCGCGACCGCCACGGCTACCTGTCCGACGTCTACGACACCCTCATCCTTAGGGACATCGTCCAGAGGCACGGCGTCAGGAACGCCCACCTCCTGGGAAGGCTCTCGGACTACATGATGGATAACGTGTCCAACATCACCTCTTCGCGCAGCATAGCCGACGCTCTGACCTCGGCAGGGACGAAGACGAACGACCGGACGATAGCCTCCTACCTGGGCTACCTTACGGAGGCCTTCGCCTTCTACCGCGTCAGGCGCTACGACATCCGGGGGAAGCGCTACCTCTCGTCAGGCGATAAGTACTACCTGGCGGACCATGCCTTCCGCTACGCGAAGCTCGGCACGCGCAACATGGACTTCGGCCGCATGCTCGAGAACATGGTGGCAATCGAACTGTTGAGGAGGGGCTACGAGACGTACGCGGGCGTCCTCTACAAGAGGGAGGTCGACTTCGTGGCGATCCGCGGCAGCGAGAAGCTCTACGTGCAGGTAAGCGACGACATCTCAAGTCCGTCGACCTTCGAGCGCGAGTACTCCCCGCTCCTCTCCATACGCGACGCGCACCCGAAGGTGATCCTCGCCCGCACGCGGCACGAGACCTACACCTATGAGGGCATCGAGATTCATGATCTCGCGAGATGGCTCTCGGAGAAGCGCTGACGTAGGCACGCGGCTGCAGGGCAGGCGCTCACCCAGCGAAATACGACCACTCAAACGACGGCCCTAGAGGAGCGCGACCTAGCCGCCTTGGACCGAAGGCGCGCGTAGGATACTTGCATGGCCTCGCATCCCAACAGTTCGAGAGGGCACAGCTTGGAGAGCTCCCCGACCGACGCAAGCGACGGTCCGTCCACGAGCGTGGGAGTGTCACGCCCTCCCACCACAAGCGGGGCAACCACCACGTCCACGAAGTCGACGAGCCCATCGCGCACAAGCGCCGCGTTGAGCATGCCACCCGACTGGACGGTCAGCTGCTCGCAGCCGTGATCGGCCTTCAGGCGGCGGAGCGCATCGACGAGCGAGGACCGCTCCTGGAGCATAACGGACAGATTGCCCTCTCCCACCACGCGTGACAGTACCCCCATCCCATTACAGTTTTCCTAGGCCCTGAGGGACCGCCCCGAGCCTTTGAGATTTCAACAATGCTTGTCTCCTTGATTTCTTAACCTTGTGTGCGGCCCCTCTTCGGGACCGTTGGCCGACAGCCAGAGCGGCACCTCGATCGACTCCACGTCCAGCACCAGGGCCGGCAACAAGGTCCTCAAGAACCTGCTCATATTCAGCTGCAACTCGCTCGTCGGCACGAGGAACCGCTTCGGCAGGTACTACGAGCAGTGCCGGGCGAGGGGGATGCGCCACAACAAGGCCCTCAAGGCGGTGGCACGCAAGCGACTCGGCGTGATCTACGCGATTATGCGCGACCGGGTGCCCTACGAGGAGCCCGCCGTCAGCCATGTTGTTGAAAACTTCCATCCTGAACCCTTGACAAAACTATAGGGACACCCCCCGGGCATCCTCTGTATGTCATCGTGGATGCCCGCGTCGCGTGCGGCAAGAATCATCTCGAAATCCTCGATGGTGGGGCCAAACATCTTGATGTTGTTCTCGATGGTGTCGTCAAACAGGATGATCTCCTGGTCCACGACCGCCACCGAGCTCGTGACCACCTCGTGCGGATAGGCGGCGCGGGGCTTCCCGTCGAACAGGACCTCTCCGCTCCACGGCTGGTATAGGCCGGCGACCAGCGCAGACACCGTGGACTTGCCGTAACCCGACGCTCCGACGAGCGCCACACTGCCACCCGGCCTCACCGTGAACGAGAGGTTCTCGATGAGCGGCTCGGCCAGCGGCGAGTACCCAAACGTGACGTCTTTGACCTCGACGTTGCCCGTGAGCTTAACGAGGTCCTCATCGCTGGTCGCGGGCGTTTCCGCAAGGCCCTCGTCCTCGGGATACTCCACGCCTCGTCATTTGGCCGATGTTTTATCAAGCGAGTCCAACCATGCGATGTCGCGCGGGTAAGCCGTTGGTGACGGCACCCCCGTCCCCCTGTCACCCCTCAGCCGACGTATTCAAGCTTGTATACTTTGAGACGTGAGTTATCCATCACACGTGCAAGGAGGATCGTATGAGTTTTCCCAAGGGCTTCCTGTGGGGCGGCGCGACCGCCGCGAACCAGTACGAGGGCGGCTACCTGTCCGGCGGCAAGGGCCCCGCGGTCGCTGACACGCTGACCGGCGGAGACGGCCGCAAGGGCATCCCCCGCAACGTCATCTGCGAGCTCGCCGACGGCACCCGCGCTGAGATCGGCTGACGCGACGAGATCCCAGCCGGCGCCACGCC
>JAFUBJ010000375.1 GCA_017460265.1 Atopobiaceae bacterium
CGAGGAGATTGCGCAGGGAAAGATTCACAAGTGCGTCATCGAGATGAGCGCCTGCGCAGGAAGCTGCGTGGCTGGCCCCGTGATGGAGAAGCACCGCCGGAGCCCCGTGAAGGACTACCTGGCCGTGGCCACCTATGCCGGCACCAAGGACTTCCCCGTGGAACAGCCTGACATCACCCAGATGAAGCACCTCTTTAAGCCCCTTGACCGCCAGGAGCGCGTTCCGTCTGAGTACGACATCATCGAGATCCTGCGCAAGATGGGCAAGTTCAAGCCCTCTGACGAGCTCAACTGCGGCTCGTGCGGCTACGACACCTGTCGCAAGAAGGCCGTCGCGATCTATCAGGGCAAGGCCGACATCTCCATGTGCCTGCCCTTCCTCAAAGAGAAGGCCGAGAGCTTCTCTGATGCCATCGTCAAGAGCAGCCCCAACGCGCTCGTCGTGGTTAACGACGAGCTTGAGGTGCAGCAGCTCAACGATGCCGCCCTGCGTCTGCTCAACATCCGCTTTGCCTCTGACGTCCTGGGCGACCAGGTGGTGCGCATCCTCGACCCGCGAGCGTTCATGGACGTGAAGCGTACCAGGCGCGGCATCTACAATCAGCGCACGTACCTGGCCGAATACCAGCGTTACGTTGAGGAGACCATCGTCCCTGCCGAGGACGGCCACATGATCATCTGCATTATGCACGACGTGACGGACGAGGAGGAAGAGCACCAACGCCGCGAGGAGCTCAACGCCAAGACCGTCGAGGTGGCCGACAAGGTCGTCGAGAAGCAGATGCGCATCGTGCAGGAGATAGCCTCGCTTCTGGGCGAGACCACGGCCGAGACCAAGATCGCGCTGACCAAGCTGAAGGAGTCGATCAGCGATGAATGATCTGAGCGTTGACATCGGCTACAAGAGCATCAACCATGAAGGCGAGGTGCTGTGCGGCGACCACGTTGACGTGGTGAACACCGAGGACGGATCAACCGTCATCGTTTTGGCAGACGGCCTGGGCAGCGGCGTGCAGGCGTCCATTCTCTCCACGCTCACCTCAAAGATCATCTCGACCATGATGGCAGAGGGGCTGTCGATTGAGGACTGCGTCTCTACCATTGCCTCCACCCTGCCCGTGCATGACAGGCACGGCGTGGCATACTCGACCTTTACCATCATCAAGTTGGTGCGCAACCACACGGCCGAGCTCATCCAGTACGACAACCCGGAGGTCATCTTCGTCCGCGACGGCGACGTGACGGACTATCCCCTGACCGAGCTGCACATTGAGGGAAAGACGATCTACCGCTCGAGCATCCGCCTGCAGGAAGGCGACATATTTGTGGCCATGAGCGATGGCTGCCCGCATGCCAGCGCCGACAAGACCTACAACAACGACTGGAAGCGCGAGGATATTGCCCAGTTTGTAGCCGACATGTCGCTCGTGGGATACACGGCCAAGGTGCTCTGCACCATGCTCGTGGACGAGTGCGACAAGCTCTATGGCTATCATCCGCTCGACGACGCGACCGCCTGCGTGGTCAAGGTCCGCCAACG
>JAFUBJ010000376.1 GCA_017460265.1 Atopobiaceae bacterium
ACCAACCACAAACTGCCGAATCTCGTCTGCCATGGGCTTATCCCCTCTTTGCCCTACGCCGCATCTGCTTTGCGCCCTCGCCGGGCATGATGCGACGTGCGTTGAACACCGACGGAACGCGGTTGACCGTTGCCAGAAGCGACGAGAGAAGGCTCGCGTCAGAAATTGCCACGGTAAAGCGTAGGTGCGCCACGCCATTTGAGCCCGTCTGGGTGGCAGCCGACATGATGTTGCCTCCGGCATCGCCAATGGCTATGGTCACGTCCTTGAGAAGGCCCATGCGGTCGTTGGCCTCGATCACGATGTCAACGCGGAACTCGGTTGCGCCGGAGGCATCCCATTCCACGTCGATCATGCGGTCGGGGTCGTTCATGAGGTCGGTGACGTTGGGGCAGCTTGCCCTGTGGACCGAGACCCCCCTGCCTCGGGTGATGAAGCCCACGATCTCGTCTCCCGCCACGGGGTTGCAGCAGTGGGCCAGGTGCACGAGAAGGTCCGGGTCGCCCTTGACCACCACGCCGCAGTTGGTGCGACGACGACGGTCCTTGTCCCCCTTGCTTGGGCGGTTGCCCGTGGAGAGCAGGATCTCCTGTTCCTCTTCCGCCGCCTTGCGCGCAGCCTTCTCGATCGACGCCTGCTTGTCGGGGGAATCCTCTAGAATGGCAGCCTCGATGCGGTTTGCCGCCTGCTTGGCAGAGATCTTCCCGCCGCCGATTGCCGCAAAGAGGGACTCAGGCGTCTTGTGGTCAAGCGACGGCAACGCCTTGTCGATGGCCTTCGTCACGCGATGCGTCGAAATGCCGTACCCGCGTTTGCGCAGCTCGCGGGCAAGGTCGCTCCTCCCCTGCTCGGCGTCGTCGGCCTTGGTGATGGTCGAGAAATACTTGCGAATCTTTGACTTTGCGCCACCTGTCGCCACGATCGAGAGCCAGTCCTGCGAGGGACGCGCGTTCTTGTTTGTGAGGACCTCCACGCGGTCGCCGCTCTCGAGCTTGGTGGCAAGCGGGACGACCGACCCGTTGACCTTGGCGCCCACGCAGTGGTTTCCCACCTCGGTATGCACGGCGTAGGCAAAGTCAAGCGGCGTCGACCCCTTGCGAAGGCTCATCACGTCGCCCTTGGGGGTGAAGACGAAGATCTCGTGCTCGAAGAGGTCGACGCGCAGCGTGTCGAGGTACTCGTCGGCGTCGCCCATGTCTTCGTCAGTCGCCCAGTCAAGGCTGCGGCGGATGTGGTTGATCGTTGAGTCCACCGACAGCTCTGCCGCCGACATCTGCCCGTGCGAGTTGCCCGCACGCTTGTACAGCCAGTGAGCCGCAACGCCGAACTCAGCGTGCTCGTGCATGTCGTAGGTGCGAATCTGGATCTCGACCGGACGCCCGTCAGGCCCGATGACCGTCGTGTGCAGCGACTGGTAACCGTTGGACTTGGGCATGGCGATGTAGTCTTTGAAGCGGCCAGGCAGCGGGTGCCACAGCGAGTGGACCGCACCAAGTACCGAGTAGCAGTCCCCCACCGAGTTGGTAAGCACGCGCAGGGCAATGAGGTCGTAGATGTCCGAGAACTCCTTGCCCTTGCGAACCATCTTCTGGTAGATGGACCACAGGTGCTTAGGCCGCCCCTTGATCTGGTAGCCGCTCACGCCCGAGCGCACCAGCTCGTCATCGAGCGTCTTGATGGCCTCGGCCGTGTCCTGCTCGCGCTGGGCGCGCGAGTCCTGCACCATGCGGGCAACGCGCTCGTACTCCTCGGGCTGCAGATAGAAGAAGGCGAGGTCCTCAAGCTCCCACTTGATGGACGAGATGCCGAGCCGGTCGGCAAGGGGCGCATAGACGTCCATCGTCTCGCGAGCCTTGAAGACCCTCTTGTTGGGAGGAAGGGCCGCCAGCGTCCGCATGTTGTGGAGGCGGTCCGAGATCTTGATGATGACGACGCGGATGTCGCGGGACATGCCCAAAAACATCTTGCGCAGGTTCATGGCCTGCTTCTCGTCGATGGACGAGACGTTGACCTGCGTAAGTTTGGTCACGCCGTCAACCAGGTCGGCCACCGTCTGCCCAAAGCGCGAAACGAGGTCGTCCATGGTCGCGTCGGTGTCCTCCACGGTGTCGTGGAGAAGCGCCGCGCAGATCGTGTCCTCGTCCATGTGGAGGTCGGCCGCCAGTATGATGGCCACCTCGACGGGATGGTTGATGTAGGGCTCCCCCGAGCGCCTGCGCTGGTCACGATGGTACTCCGCGGCAAACCGGTAGGCCCGCTCGATCTTCTCGAGCGCAGACTCGTCAAGGTAGGACGCGCAGGTGTTCTTCAGAACACGATAGTTGTCGGCACCAGGTGCCGGGGCTTTGGTGCGCTTCTCAGCGCCCGCGGGCTCGTCAGCCAAAGGACGCCTCCTTACTCGTCGACCACCTGGCCAAAGCCAGGCGTGATGGGCCTGTTGATGCGCGCAAGCATCTCGTCCGCCTCGCTGGACAGTGCCCAGTCTCTGAACGACACGAACTCGTCGCGTGCATGTAAACCCTCAAGGTAGCGGATGGACTGCTCGAGGTCTACCCTTCCCGGGGCTTCCGTAACCGAGATGCGACGTGCGACGCCGTATCCGGTGGTCTCGACCAGGCCGAGCTCGCGGAAGATGGAAACGCCCGTGGAGACGGACTGGTCGTCAAGGGTCGCACGCACGTCAAAGGCGCAAGACCGTTCTGCGATCTCGGCGTTTGACAACGTGAAGAAGCCGTCTTCCTGCCCCTGTTCGCGAGCATGCGCAGAGAGGTCGCGCAGCGTGCGGTAGAGCGCCACGAGCTCCCTGCGCTCTGGCGCGGAGGAGGCGATGATGCGTTCGTTGATGCGCGCATCGCGGGACCCAAAGAGCAGCCAGATGCGGGCGGGGTCTCCGTCCCTTCCCGCACGGCCACTCATCTGGTTGAACTCGACCTGGCCAAAGGGCAGGTGGTAGAGCATGACGTTTCTGATGTCGGGAAGGTTGACCCCCTCGCCAAAGGCGCTCGTCGACACGATGCAGGTGAGCGTCCCGTCGCGGAACGCCTCCTCCACGCGCGTGCGGTCGGCTCGGGTGAGCCCGGCGTTGTAGAACGCAATGCGCGGAGCAAGCTCGGGAACGGCATGGCGCAGCATACGCGCCAGCGAGATGGACTGCTCTCGCGAGTTGACGTAGACCACGGTCTTCTGGGCACGAGCCACCACCGACACGAGGGCCGCATCACGGTCACGCAGCTCGCGGCAGTCAGCCACCGAGAGGTTGGCTCGAACGCTGCGGTCGACGACCACGTCATCGTCCCGAATTGCCAGAAGGTCGCAAACCGTGCGGGCAACCTCGTCAGAGGCGGTGGCGCTTACCGCCAACGTCACGGGACGGCCGAGCGTGTCAAGCACTTCGGGCATGGAGAGGTACGCTCCTCGGTTGCCGCCCTTGGCCATGCCCGCATGGTGCGCCTCGTCTATAACCACAAAGCCGATGCGTCCCGCCCGGGCAAAGCGGTCCTTGTGAATGACAAGGAACTCCGGCGTGGTCAAGATCACGTCGGTGGTGCCCTCGGCAAGCGACGAGAAGGTCTCGTCCCTCTCCGTGGAAGGCGTTTCTCCCGTAAGCACCCTGACCGACATGCCCAGGTCTCCAAACGCCTCAGAGAGGTGGAAGGCCTGGTCGGAGACGAGCGCACGCAGAGGATACACGAAGACGCTCGCACGCCCGCGCAGCAGCGCCTCTCGTGCGGCATGCATGTGGAAGATGAGCGACTTGCCTCGCCCCGTCGCCATGACGGCAAAGGTCGAGCGCCCCTGCGCAAGGCGCGACAGGGCCTCGCGTTGCGCAGGAAGGAGGGCGTGATCGCCGATCATCGCCTGGCGAAGCCGCTCATCGAGGGCGGAGGGAGAAAGCGAGGAGAGCTCGCCTCTGCGCACGGCCCCCGCACGCGTCCTTTCGGCGTCATCGGAGGAGTCGTCTGCCCTTGTGACACAGACGTTGACGCCAAGCGCATGCCCGTCCGTGCCGCCCGTCACGTCCGTCACGCAGGCCGTATACGAGATGTGGGTCCTGTCCACAAGCGGCGCAAGGGAGGCAGAGATCTGCCTGCGCAAGAATCCGACATGCAGGCCCTCAACGGTGACGAGCGCCATGGCGTTGGGGTCGAAGGCGTTGGCCGGCTCCCTCCTTACCAGAAGCTCCTGGCCCACGCTGAGCGTTGCCACCACGGACTGTCGACCCTCGAACGAGACGCCAACCGCCTTGGTAAAGAAGCTCCGCGCATCAGAGATGCCTGCATAGTCATCGCGAGAAAGCACCTCCTCCGCCTTGGAGAAGAGCTCGTCCGAAAGCGTGGCCTGCCCCTCCGGAGCGTCTGCCTCGTCTCGGTAGAGGATGTCACGGACCATGAGCTTGGGCTTCGTCTTTCCCTGCCAGGTCTCGTTGACGGCCTCGAAGACAAGGTCGACTGCCCCGTCGTAGGCGCTCGCGCGCTCGATCTCGGGAGTTCGGAACATGATCGCCGCCACGCTCGCCATCCCGTCCGACGCAACAAAGCGCAGGTGATTGCCCGTGACGCCCACGCGCGCACGATTCCGCATGCACACGCCACGCACGCCAAAGAGCGGCTTCTTGTTTCCTTGGCCAAAAGGCTGGAGCTTCTCGAGAGAGCCGATGGCATCGCAGGTCAGCTCGTCAAGGTCGACCAACGCCGTCACCTCTCCTCGAGAAGTGAACTGACTCGAGGGGAGCGTGCTCATGACCTGGTCGAGGCGTTCACGGAACAAGTCCAGGTTCTTCGCCTCGCACGTGACGCCCACGGCCCCCGCATGCCCGCCAAAGCGGATGAGGAGGTCAGAGCATTGCTCAACGGCATGGAAGAGGTCAACGTCACCCACAGAACGTCCGGATCCGCGCGCGATGCCGTCTGTGATGGAAAAGAGGATGGCAGGTACGTGATAGCGGTTGACGATGCGGCTTGCCACGATTCCCTTGACGCCCTCGTGCCAGCCCTCTCCACCCACGACGACCACGCGGCCACCCTTGTAGGTCCGGGCAACCTTGTCAAGGGCCTCCTCGGTCAAAAGCGACTCGGTGTCGCGACGCTCGGTGTTGGTGGACTCAAGCTGAGCGGCAAGCACCGCAGCCTCTGCAGGATCGTCTGTGAGGAGGAGGTTGAGCGCCACGTCCGTTGTTCCCATGCGTCCAGCCGCGTTCAGCCGCGGCACGAGCGAGAAGGGCAGCTCGTCGGACGTAATGGTCGAAAGGTCCACGCTGGCCGTTGCCGCAAGCGCCACGAGGCCGGGACGCCCCGTGAAGCGCATGCGCGCCATGCCGTCCGCGACGAGCGCTCGGTTCTCTCCCTCCAGCAGCATCATGTCCGAGACGGTCCCGAGGGCAGCGACCTCCGTGTACTCACGCCACAGGTCGGGCATGCCCAGGCGCTTGCCCAGCTCGCACACGAGCTTGAGGGCGACCCCTGCACCGGCGAGCTCGCGCGAATAGCAGTCGGGCTCGAGCTTGGGGTCGGTCACCGGGACGCCTTGGGGAACAAGGTCTCCTGGTTCGTGGTGGTCGGTGATGACCACGTCAACGCCCGCGGCAAGGAGCCCCTCCACCTCCCTTGCCGAGGCGATGCCATTGTCGACGGTTATGACAAGATCGGGGTCGCAGCCCTCGCGCATGCGCGTGAGGGCCTCGTTGGAAAGACCGTAGCCCTCGCCAAAGCGATAGGGAATGTAGGGAAACACATCTGCCCCAAGCCTACGCAGGGCAAGGGTCAGAAGGCACGTTGCCGTCATGCCGTCGACGTCAAAGTCTCCAATGACGGCGATCCGCTCCTTGCGTGCGATTGCCGCCTGAACGCGATCGGCGGCCTCGCGCATGCCCGGAATGATCAGCGGATCCGCCCAGTCACGGTCGAGCGAAGGGGCCAGGAACCGCCTTGCCGCCTCCACGTCTCCGATGCCACGCGCCGCAAGCACCCGTGCCACCAGGGGACTCACGCCCAAGCTGGAGACGAGTTGCCTCTCTGCCTCCTCGTTCCTCTTGAGCACCTCCCACCGAGGGCAGTTGAGGATGCCGGATTTGGGTACGCCCGAAGTGGCCCCGCAGGGCCTCGCCATGTTGTTCATTGAACGCTCGTCTCTGAGATGACGCGACCAAGCCGCGCCCGCATTGTTTTTCACAGACGAGTTTAGCACCTACGTCGGACACATGTGTAAACGAGCCGCCAAAAGTCGGCATTGCGTTGATGTTGGTGGCCCCTCCTAGATGAGGTCCAGGGCGGCCTCGTACCGTATGTCGGCGCGCATTCCCTCG
>JAFUBJ010000377.1 GCA_017460265.1 Atopobiaceae bacterium
AAGCTTTTTCGGTATCCACTCGCCATCGACGCTATTAAGAGAACAAATCGGTGAAAACTTGGCGCTTGCCGTAGTCGATGACGTCCAGCATGTTGTCGACCCACTTGAGCAGCGTGTGCTTGCCAAACGTGCCGCCGCTCTTGCCGTGGCCGTACATCTCCACGCGAAGCGTTGCGATGCCCTCCTCGCGAAGCGCCGCCGACACCGCCAGGATGTGCTCCTCCTCCATGTGGCCCGTGAGGCCGTGCTGCACGATGCAGAGCGGGTAGTGCTCTGGCGCACCCTCGGGCATTTCGAGCTTTGCGTGGATGGCGATGCCGTCGCTGTCGATGAAGAACTCCTGCATGGTGGCTCCAATTCATTCGTTTTAAGTTTCACACGGTTTAAGGATACCAGCTCCAAATCGTTCAGATTGATGGCCATGTGGTCTGAACGGCTTACCGCAGAAACCTTCTTCGCAAGAGCCCCATTACATGGCTACCACTGGTGTATTACATGCGGGATTTGCCTGCTTGAAGGCTAATACCTTTAGATACAAGTAGTGCTGGCATGAACGCACGGTCAACGCTCTTCGAAGGGAGTTCGGCATGTCTGATTTGTTTGATTTAACGGGGAAGATTGCGCTTGTTACGGGCGCCTCTTCGGGCCTGGGAGTCCAATTTGCGAAGGCGCTTGCTGGCCAGGGGGCTGATATCGCCATCTGCGCCCGTCGACTCGACCGGCTTGAGGCAGTCAAAGCGCAGATTGAGGAGCTGGGCGCGCGCTGCTTTGCCACCCGTTGCGATGTCAACGATACCGCCCGGAGTGTCGACATGGGTGCCGCCGTCAAGGCGGAGTACGGCCGCATTGACATCCTTGTCAACAATGCCAGCGTGGGCGACGCGACCCCTGCTGCTGAGATGGACGACGCCACCTGGCGCCGCGTCCTCTCAACCAACCTCGACGCCGTATTCTACGTGGCGCGCGAGGTGGGCAAGGTCATGATCGAGCAGGGCTACGGCAAGATCATCAACTTCGGCTCGCTGCACTCCGAGGTCGTCATGCCCGGGGCTACGTGGCCCGTCACGGCCTACACCGCCGCCAAGGGCGGCGTGAAGATGCTCACCAAGAGCCTCGCCGTCGAGTGGGCCCAGAAGGGCATCACCGTCAACGCCATCGGCCCGGCCTACTTCAACTCCGAGATGACCGGCGCCATCATGGAGACCCGCGGCTTCGACCCCGTCGCGGCCACCTACTGCCCGATGGGCCGCGCGGGCCGCGAGGGAGAGCTCAACGGCGCGCTCATCTACTTCGCCTCGGACGCCTCGAGCTACACCACGGGTCAGCTCCTGTGCGTGGACGGCGGCTGGACTGCCATCTAAGGCTTGGCAAACAGAAACGAGGGCATTTAGGGGCCGGGCGAATGCTCGGTCCCTTCTCTGTAAAACAAGAAGTATCCGTTTGAGGGGGTATCTCGTTTCACCAACAGTTATCGCTTTGAAGTTTGCTCATAGTGAGCGCTTGCATAGCGCTCTTTCCCTAAACAAGATGGTCGCTGCCTCTGCCGAGGGGGCGAGAGGCAGCGACCGAGACGATTGACAATCTGGACGGGCCCACGGAGCTGGACTTCCGAGATCCCACATCCTGTGTCGTCACTGGGCGTGGGGCTTATTGGGCCTTACCCATTCCAATGGCTTATATCGCCTGCATCGGTGTAACGGTAGTACTCTTTGGCGCCACACTCCGTACATTTCCACACGTAAGAGTCGACCTTCACCATCGCGCCGCCACATTGTACGCAGGTGGTCGGGGGGGGTTGTACCCACCGCCTGTAACGAGGTCGGCATCGGTCAGATCGATGCCCTCCGCTTCGCGAGCTCGAGGATCTCCTCGGGGCTCTTGCACGCCTTCGCCCTCTCTATCTGCTCGGGAGTTAGATCTTCGCGCTTCATTGGGCAATCCTTTCACTTCGTTTTGACCTTGTATTATTACCATCTGTAGCCTTATATGTCACCAGATAAGTCAGAGAAGACAACACTTGATCCGGACGTTCGCTTCGCGCGACCCCGAGATGCGGCAGGCAAAGGAGGGCCTTGCCGCCCTAAGCCTTCCGGGGAACGGACGGGTGGGCCCATCCTGGGATGCATGGTAATCTTGAGGTGCCCGTAATGTAGTAAGGAAGGAGCGTGTATGGCAGATTTCAAGTTTCCCGAGGGGTTTTTGTGGGGCGGCGCGACGGCGGCTAACCAGTTTGAGGGCGGCTACGACGCGGACGGCAAGGGCCTCAGCGTGCCTGACGTCATCACGGGCGGCACGGTGGACAAGTCGCGCGTGATTACGCCGGCGGGCGTGAAGGAGGGAATCTACTACCCCAGCCACGAGGCCATCGACTTCTACCATCACTTTGAGGAGGACATCGACCTCTTTGGCGAGATGGGCTTCAAGTGCTTCCGCCTCTCCACGCAGTGGAGCCGCATCTTCCCCAACGGCGACGACGCCGAGCCACTGCAGGCGGGCATCGACTACTACCGCAAGGTGTTCGAGGCATGCAAGCGCAACGGCATCGAGCCGCTCGTGACCATCAGCCACTACGAGTTCCCGCTGGCGCTTAGCCACAAGTATGGTGGCTGGGACAACCCCAAGGTCATAGACCTGTGGGTGCGCTTCTGCGAGCTGCTCTTCACCGAGTACAAGGACCTGGTGCACTATTGGTTGACCTTCAACGAGATCAACGCAGGAACCATTCCCGGCATGGGTGACGTCATGGGCGTGGGTATCCTGCCGCCTGAGGATGTGGCCATGGGCTTTGGCGCTTGCGACTGGGATGACCCGAAGCGCCGTCTGACGGGCCTGCACAACCAGTTTGTGGCAAGTGCAAAGGCCGTGAAGCTCGCGCACGAAATCAACCCCGAGAACAAGGTTGGCTGCATGATCGCGGGCAACACCAACTACCCGCGCACCTGCAACCCCGACGATATCGTGGCGGGCATGGAGGCCGACCGCGAGTTCAACTTCTACTGCGGTGACGTGCAGGTTCGCGGCGCGTACCCCGTGTGGGCGCCGGTGCTATGGGAGAAGCAGGGCGTGGACGCTGACTACATGTGGGGTCTCGCCCAGCGCGATGCCGAGATTCTCAAGGCCGGCACTGTTGACTTCTACAGTTTCAGCTACTATCAGTCCAACACTGTCTCGGTTGACCCCGAGATGAAGAAGGGTGCCGGCAACCTCTTTGGCGGCGTGGCCAACCCCTACCTCAAGGCGAGCGACTGGGGCTGGACGGTCGACCCCAAGGGCCTGCGCTACTACCTCGAGACGGTCTACGACCGCTACCAGATCCCGCTGATGATCGTGGAGAACGGCCTGGGCGCCGTGGACGAGCGCGCCGAGGACGGCAAGTTCCACGACACGTACCGCATCGACTACCTGCGCCAGCACATCGAGCAGATGGCCATTGCAATGCAGCACGGAGTCGACCTGATGGGCTACACGATGTGGGGCTGCATCGACCTGGTGAGCGCATCGACGGGCGAGATGAAGAAGCGTTACGGCTTCATCTACGTCGACAAGGACAACGACGGTAACGGCGACTTCCACCGCGAACGCAAGGACAGCTTCTACTGGTACAAAAAGGTCATCGCCAGCAACGGGACCGACCTGGATTAGGCTCTGAGCTCCGAGATAGCTTGCATCTGGGCTGCGGCTTCACGCCGCAGCCTTTTTTGCGTGCAGGGCCTGTGATGATGCGAGCAACTTCATCGTATCGAGGCTATAGACGTAGAAGCTGCTCCTCCCAAACCGATAGTGCCATATGTCGATGAAGGCCATGGAATTCTCGATTGATTCGCTGACCTGTGAGTTTGTCAGCGAATCACCCTTTATTCGTTTAGACCATGCTGAAGCCAGAATAGTGTACGGGAGGGAGTGCCAGCCAAAGTACCGACCCCGACTCAGGGCAAGCCGCACGTCTCAGAAGGAGCTGCCATGAGTTTTCCGAATGACTTTCTGTGGGGCGGAGCAACCTCCTCGGTCCAGTACGAGGGCGGATTTGATCAAGGTGGGCGCGGACTCGGCCACATGGACTTCATTCCTTGCCTCACTGAGGAGCAGCGCAAGACGCAGCCGAGCACCTTCAACCAGAGCCTCGAGGCGTTCGAACGCATACAGGCTCACGAGGACGAATACAACCTCGCCTACCGCCGTGGCACCGACTTCTACCACCGCTACAAGGAAGACATTGCCCTCTTTGCTGAGATGGGCTTCAAGTGCTTCCGCATGAGCATCTCCTGGCCGCGCTTGTTTCCTACGGGAGAGGAGGCCTTGCCAAATCCCGAGGGCATTCGCTTCTATCACGATGTCTTCGATGAGCTGCACAAATATGGCATCGAGCCCGTGGTCACCATGATTCACTATGAGATTCCGCTGCACCTTACGCTGGCGTACAACGGATGGGAGTCGCGCAAGACGCTGGAGGCTTACTGTCGCTATGCGCGCGTTCTTCTTGACGAGTACCAAGACGATGTCACGTACTGGATCACCTTCAACGAGATCAACATGACGACCCATGCGCCGTTCATTGGCGGAGGCCTCTTTGTCGAGAAGACGCAGAAGAAGAATGCGCAGAGCTGCATGTGGCAGGCGCTACACCACCAGTTTGTGGCGTCGGCGCGCACCGTTCGCTACTGCCACGAGACCGCACCGCAGTGCAAGATTGGCCTCATGATCAATCGCCAGGAGATCTACGCCCAGACTTGCAATCCGTTGGATGAGCTGCGTGCCCTCAAAGATGACCAGTTCAACTTCTCATTCCTCGACGTGGCCGCCCGCGGTGCATACTCCAACGTGATGCTTTCGTTCGTCCGCGAGAACGACATCGATGTGATCATGGAGGAGGGTGACGTACGCGATCTGGCTGCGGCGCGGATCGACTTCGTGGCGATCTCGTACTACATGACTTGGGTGGTGAGCGGCGACGAGGCGAAGCAGGAGCCGCTCGGAGCCTTTGTCCGCACGCTACGCAACCCCTATCTGGAGCTCTCCGAGTGGGATTGGCCCATTGATCCCGTGGGGCTACGCATTACGTTGAATCGCATCTATGACCGCTATGGGCTGCCTATCATGATTGTGGAGAACGGTTTCGGCGCGCGTGACGAAGTCGTGCTCGAGGACGGGGAGAAGCGGATTCACGACGATTACCGGATTGACTACCTGCGCAGTCACATCCAAGAGGTTGGCAACGCCATCGACGACGGTGTGGAAGTCTTGGGCTACACGCCGTGGGGTTGCATCGACTTGGTGTCCGCCTCGAAGACCGAGATGTCGAAGCGCTATGGGTTTATTTACGTGGACGCCGATGACGCGGGTGAAGGCACCTATGACCGCTTCCGCAAGGACAGCTTCTACTGGTACCAGAAGGTCTGCGAGAGCAACGGCGCTGACCTCGGCTAACGGAAGTTATCAAAACGGGACAGGCCCCAATGGGAATTCCCATTGGGGCCTGTCCCGTTTGGTGGGCTTTTGGCTGGCAGGCTAGGCACGCTCGTGCACGAAGGCCGCGAACCGCTTTCCCTCATCGAGGTTCTTCAGGCGCACCATATAGAAGGTGTTGCCGAGGTCGTCCGAGAGCGCGTCGGCCATGCGACCCTGCATACAAATGGCGCTGCCAAAGTGTGCCATGATGTCCTCGTGCGAATGAGCGTACTTGTGGCAATCGCGCTGCGAGGCGTAGACGCAGTAGAAGGTCTCTCCATCAGCCGCGTGAGTGGACGTACCGGTGGTGACCATGTCGGCCCAGATTTGATAGAGGTCAAAGGAGTGGGCGAAGTTGACCATGTCGGGGTCATAGCCGCCCGGGGCGCGCACGTTGACCTCAAGGCCCACGTAGTCGCCCGTTTTGCCAAGGCCGGGTTTGTCGGCAGTCAGACGGAAGAACTCCATGTGTACGAAGCGGCTCGTGATGCCGAAGGCCTTGACGGTTGCGCGGGCAAGGCGGGAGAGTTCTGGGTCAACGGAAGGACAGGTGTAATACCAGACGTCAAGCTGGTCCTCCACCGTTGAGGCGATGTCGTCGGGGTATTCCGACTGATTCTCAAAGAGTGGGTTTCCCTCGGCGTCAATGACGGCCTCGTATGAGCAGATGTCGCCCGTCACAAACTCCTCCAGCACGTACGGCTCTTCAAGGTTGCGGGCGAGCAGGGCTTCCAGCGCCGCCTCGCCAGTCAGCTTGAAGGTGCCGGACGCACCTACGCCGCGTTCGGGTTTTGCAAAGAGGTGGTAGCCCACCTCTTTGGCGAAGGCGTGGACAGTTTCGGCATCGTTGAGGAGCACCTGCCGCGCGGTGGGAACGCCTGCGGCGGCATAGAGCGGCTTCATCTGGGCCTTCGACTGCCACTGCGCCATTTGTTCAACGCCCGCACCTGTAGTGATGTGGAAGTCGTCGCGCAGGCGCGCGTCCTGGCTCAGCCAGTACTCGTTCTGAGACTCGAGCCAGTCAATCTTGCCGTACTTCCACGAGAAGAACGCCACAGCGCGGAATACCTGGTCGTAGTCCTCGAGGGACGTGACATAGTAGTACTCGTCAAGTGAAGCACGCAGCTCGGGAGCGGTCGTGCCATACGGCGTGTCGCCAATGCCCAGCACGGTAGCACCGTTCCGGCGCAGGCGATCACACCAGTTCCAGTAGGTGTCGGGGAACTGCGGCGAGATGAATACGACGTTCATGGCGGTCCTTCCGGGGCAAAGTGACGCCTCCATGGTAACGCAGGGTAGAATAACCGTCGTGCCAGCGCATGGAACACGTAACGGAAGGGACCGGCAATGGAACATTTGGTGCATTCCATCCCGCCAACGTTTGACGAGAACAGCCGCGTGTTGGTGTTGGGGTCGTTCCCTAGCCCCAAGTCGCGCGAGGGGCAGTTCAACTACGGGCATCCCCAAAATCGGTTCTGGCGCGTACTGGCGCAGCTGGCAGGCGAGGAGCTGCCTGTCGCTAACGAGGAGAAGCGCTCGTTTTGCCTGCGTCATGGCATTGCCCTATGGGACGTGATCGCAGAGTGCGACATCGAGGGAGCCTCTGATACCAGCATCCGCAACGCCAAGCCCAACAAGCTTTCGCTCATTACGAAGGCCGCACCCATCAAAGCGGTGTATTGCACGGGGGCCAAGGCGTTTGAGCTCTACCGACATCTTGGTTGTGAGAAGGAGTGCGGACTACCCGCCACGCGGCTGCCATCCACCAGCCCAGCAAATGCGGCCTGCAGCATGGACCGCCTTCTTGACGCCTACGCAGTCATCTTTGAAAAAACGAGGCCCCAGAACTAATTGCCTGCGAAGACCAAGGAGAAACCGCCACGTAGCCAAGGCTACGCGGCAGCCTTTGTCTGGCGTGAAATAATCGCCTAGGAGATGATGAACTTCAGAGCGGGGACGTGTACGCCGAGTTCCGTCTCGAGTGCGCGTACGACGAGCTCGTGATCGAGGCCCTCGTGTAGGCCGCTCACCACGATAGTTGCAACTATCTCGTCAGAACCCATTACGCGGATGGGGAACGCTCCGGCAACCGGGAACGCGTCAGGCGTGGAGAAGAGTTCGTCGGAATGCCCCGCAATGCTCAGCTCAAGCTGCCTCCATATGCTGGCATGGCCGCTTTCGAGCGCTGCAGCGCGCTTCCCCTCGACAAATCCGTAATTACGCGGCGCCTTGTCATCGTTTGACCAAGCAAAGAGCTGCATGCCATCGCTCTCGCGTGTGATTTTGACGGTCACGCCGCGGTCGTACTCGTGGAAAAGCGTGGCCACACGGTTGCCCAGTGCTAGCGCCTCTTCCGCACCAAAGCGCTCGGGATAGCGCAAAATGCGTTCCTGTTCAGCCAGGGTGTCCAAGGCTCCCCGCGTGATGTGGAAGCCCTCGCGAATGGTGTCGAGCAGAAGCGCGCAATGCAGTGAGTCCTTGAGCGGCATGATGGGAGACTCGGTCGCGCCGGCACGCAGCAGCTCACAGAAGTGATGGACCTCTCCGTAGAAGTCATCATGCTCGTACGGTGCGTCAATGATGCGCTCGGAACCGTCCGCAAGCGTAACGATGGCGCGCTGCGGGCGGTGCAGCTCCTCAACGAGGATGCTTCCCTTGGTTCCCACGATGGTGGCCGTGCGGGGCTTGGCACGGTCAAAGGCGCACTCCAGGCGTGCCTCGATGCCTCCATATTCGAGTGTGGCATCAACGTAGGTGTCCACGCCATCTGTGAAGGCGCCACAGATGCGATCCAACCGTGGGATGCCGGGGCAGAAATCCTCAAGCCAGCTTGCGCAGTAAATGCCGCAGTCGAGCAGCACGCCCGCCCCCGGCCCTCCATGCAGGTGATAGCTGTCCTTGCCCTGGGCATAGCCGAGCATGTCGTTGCAGAGCGTGGCATCGATGCGCACGATTTTGCCAATCTCGCTCATGGCATCAATGACCTGCTGGTAGAGGGCCACAAAGCGTGGCTTCATGGCTTCCATGAAGAGGACGCTCTGCTCACGTGCGACATCTGCGACTTCGGCCATTTCCTGGGCAGTGAGCATGGCTGGCTTCTCGCAAAGCACCGCCTTTCCAGCGCGCAGAGCGGCAAGCGTCCACTGATAATGCAGTTGATGAGGAAGCGCCAGGTAGATGGCATCAACCTCAGGATCAGAGAGCAGATCCTCATGTGCGTTGTCACCTGCATAGGCTTGGTTTGCGGAAATGCCGTAGTCGCTTACCCATGCAGCTGCCTTCTCGGCCGAGCGGCAGCTGATGGCAACCAGCTTCGCGTCCTCCTCAAAGGCAAGGCTTGCAGCAAAGCGGTGTGCGATGTTTCCTGCGCCAAGAATGCCAAAACGAATCATGGAAGCTCCTCTCAAATGATAAGTGGTCAGATACCTTGCCCTAGCCGCATGGGCTGCTGCGCGTTATCGCCGGTCAGGTGGGAAGATGGTCCCGACGTCGTGGCGGATGGTGTTCTGGATGCGGCTCACCAGTAGGCTTTCGTCAAGCTGACGGTAGCACTCTTTGAGATCTCCCGCGTCCTGCATGGCGAGGATGTAATGGGGTTCTTGCAGGTAAGGTGGCGTTCTGCCTCTTTAACGATGTGTAGCGCCACTGTGTTACTCCTCTCCGCAACAAGGCATTTAGTGTGCGTGGAGAAAGCGTAACGCGTAGCGAAGCTCCTCAAGAGGCCCGTGCGGGTCTTGGGAACGACGTTCCGGGAATTATGCCTTGAGGCGCCGTTCTGGATGAAAAATAGTTCGGCTTGCAAGGGCATTTGGGTCTCCATCCGAATGCCCCATCGCGTGTCTATGTGCCAAATACGTAACGATCGAGACGGTCAAACGCCTCCACGACCTGCGCATGAGGCACGCTTACGGCAATGCGCACAAAGCCAGGGCACTCAAAGAGGCGGCCATCATGCCAGGTCACGCCCACGTCCCAGCCAAGGTGCGGGAAGTCGGCATAGCTTATGCCACGAGCATCGCACCAAGTGCGGCAATCGGCAAGCAGCACGTAGGTTCCTTCTGCCTTTGCGCAGGTCACGCCTTCGTAGGATGCGAGCTTCTCGCATGCGTAGTTGACGTTGTCAGAAAGTACCTGACAGAGCTCCTTTGTCCAAGCCGCACCCTCTTCTGAGTATGCGCCAATAAGGCCGTGCATGCTCAGGACGTTTTGGCTGTTGTAGTGACCGAGCGAGCTTTCCTTGCAAACGCGGTCGCGCAGCCACTGGTCGTAGATCACGTGATAGGAGCCAATCAGGCCGGCAAGATTGAAGGTCTTTGATGGCGCGTAGAGGGCGATCGTGTGGTCGTGGGCCCAGTCGCTCACCTGTTGCGTGGGAATGTGCACGTTGCCGTTGAGCAAGAGGTCCGACCAGATTTCATCAGAAACGACGAAGACGCCGTGCTTCTCAAAGAGCGCCATGGCCTGCTCGAGCTCCCAACGCTCCCAGACGCGGCCGCACGGGTTGTGCGGCGAGCAGAAGATGGCGGCATGGATGTGGTTGTCGACGATCTTGCGCTCCATATCCTCGAAGTCCATGCGCCAGACGCCCGCATCATCGAGAACGAGCGGACTGTGTACGAGGTTGTAACCATTGTTGGTGCAGCAGCCCGTAAAGCCGACGTAGGTGGGGGAGTGTACGAGCACGTTATCGCCCTTGGAGCACAGAATGTTGAGAGCGCTCACCACGCCACCCAGAACGCCGTTTTCGTAGCCAATGTGCTCCTTGGCAAGGTCGCTCACACCTTTTTGGTTTTGATGCCAATCAATGATGGCCTGGTAGTAGGCATCAGTCTCGCTGTAGTACCCAAAGAAGGGATGGTCGACGCGCTCAT